>NZ_JBHUAL010000098.1:0-32575 GCF_042789775.1 Kitasatospora sp. NPDC056800
TGAAAAATAGGCCCGCGCCCCCTTCCGGTGTCGCACCTCAGCCGGTCAGCTGCCGTGCCCGGGCCACCAGGTCGCGCACCGAGTGGTCGGTGAGCTCCGGCAGCCGGTCGTAGTCGAACCAGCGCAGGTCCAGCGACTCCTCGCTGATCAGCGCCTGGGCACCGGCCGGGGCCAGCGCGATGTACTGGACGTCCAGGTGGGTGTTCTCCGGCCGGTCCTTGCCGGCGCAGCGCACCAGGTGCCGGTCCAGCTTGGCCGGCACCGGGGTGCCGCCGCTCTCCAGCAGCACCAGGTCGGGGATGCCGGACTCCTCGACGGCCTCGCGCAGCGCGGCCGAGGCGAGGTCGCGGTCGCCGGGCTCGCAGTGCCCGCCCATCTGGAGCCACATGCCGACCTTGGGGTGCAGGGTCAGCAGCACCCGCCCGGCGGCCGGGTCGACGACCGCCGCGCTCGCGGTGATGTGCGCGGGCAGGCAGGAGCGGTACAGGCCGTCGGGCCGCGCGGCGAGGTGCTCCAGGTAGTCGAGCCGCAGCCGCTCCTGGTCCTGGTCGGCGGGCCGCCACCCGCTCAGCGCGCGGACGGCGTCCGCGTGCAGGCCGGAGGAGGTCTCGGTGGCGGGCGTCTCGGTGGCCGTCATGCGGTGGGCTCGCCCTTCCCGTCGGTGCCGTCCTCGTCGGTCTTCGGCTGCTCGTCCTTCTTGGTGAGGTCGGGCTTGCCGGCCGCGGCCTCGCCGAGCAGCTTGTCGAGCGCGTCGAAGTCGATGCCGCCCTCCAGGTCGTCGGCGGAGCCCCGGTGGACGAAGGCGTCCGGGTCGTCCAGGTCGGCGGCGGTGGGCAGCATGTCCGGGTGCTCCCAGAGCGCGTCGCGGCCCTCGATGCCGCGGGCGTCGGCGAGCAGCGCCCAGAGCCGGGAGGCGTCGCGCAGCCGGCGCGGGCGCAGCTCCAGGCCGACCAGGGTGGCGAAGGTCTGCTCGGCGGGCCCACCGGCCGCGCGGCGGCGGCGGACGGTCTCGCGCAGCGCGCCGGACTGCGGCAGGTGCGGCTCGGCGGCGGCGTGCACGACGGCGTCGACCCAGCCCTCGACCAGCGCGAGCGCCGTCTCCAGGCGGGCGAGCGCGGCCTTCTGCTCGGGGGTGTCCTCGGGCTGGAGCAGGCCGCCGGCCAGCGCTTCCTGGAGCGCCTCCGGGTTGGTGGGGTCGAGCTGGCCGACCAGCTCCTCCATCCGGGAGGTGTCGACCTTGATGCCGCGCGCGTAGGCCTCGACGGCGCCCAGCAGGTGGGCCCGCAGCCACGGCACGTGGGCGAAGAGCCGCTGGTGGGCGGCCTCGCGCAGGGCGAGGTAGAGCCGGACCTCGTCGGCGGGCACGCTCAGGCCCTCGCCGAACTCGGCGACGTTCTGCGGCAGCAGCGCGGCCTTGCCGGCCGGGGCGAGCGGCAGGCCGATGTCGGCGGAGCCGACCACCTCGCCGGCGAGCGCGCCGAGCGCCTGGCCGATCTGGGTGCCGAACATGGCGCCGCCCATCGAGCGCATCACGCCCATCAGCGGGCCGGCCATGGCCTGCATCTCCTCGGGCAGGACGCCGCCCATGGCGTTGCCGACCCGCTCGGCGACCGGGTCCACCAGGTCCTTCCAGACCGGGAGGGTGGCCTCGATCCACTCGGCGCGGCTCCAGGCGACGGCGGTGCCGGCGCCGGAGGGGAACTCGGTGGAGCCGTCGAGCCACAGGTCGGCCAGGCGGACGGCCTCGGCGACGGCGGAGCGCTCGGCCGCGCTGACCGAGCGGTCCTTGCTCTTGCCCTCGGCGGGCTCGGCGACGACGGTCTGGCGGGCGATGTTCGTGGCGAGGTCCCAGTTCACCGGGCCGCCCTCGAAGGAGAGCATCTGGCCGAGCTGCTGGAAGGCGGCGCCGAGGTCGCCCGGGTTCATGCCGCCGAACATCGCGGCGAAGGGGTTGTCGGCACCGGCGCCGCCGGGGCCGCCCGGGGCGCCGGGCATGCCGAAGAGCGCACCGAAGGGGTTGCCGCTCCCGAAGCCGAACGGCTGGGGGCCGCTGTCGGACTGCTCCTGGTCCTTCTTCTTCTGCGCGTCGTCGGGCTTGGCCTTGCCGTCCTCGGGCTCCTCTGGCGGAACGCCGAATCCGAAGGGAAGGTCGCTCACGGGGTCCTCGATCCGGTCGGCCGTCATGCGGGTGTGGCGGGAAAGTCTGCGCCCGGGGCGGCGGCGGAGTGGGGGACTTGGGGCGGCTCCCGCGCGGCAGGCCCGCGCCGGGTGCACCACCGGGCCTTCGCCTCGGGCAGGATGGACGTACGTGACACACGTCCGTACGCACATAAAGCTAACCGTGGAGGATGGCCGGTGAGTTCCCCGCCCTCGGACGTTCGCTCTGGGCTGACCGGAGGAGAGACCGGAGGAGAGGACGCGTCGGACACCACGGCGTCGCCGCCTCCAGCCTACGGCGGACGGCCGCTGACCGTGGCGGTCACGGGCGCCGCGGGGGTACTGGGCGAGCGGGTCGCCGCCCGGCTGGTGGCCTCGCCGCACGTGCGGAAGGTCCTCGCGGTGGACGACCGGCGCGGCGACGTGCCGGGCGTGCAGTGGCGGGTCCTCGACGTGCGCGACCCGGCGGTGGCCGAGCGGCTGGCCGGGGTCGACGTGGTGGTGCACCTGGCGATGGACTTCGGCATGGAGTCGGACGCCCGGGCCCGCAGCGCCTACAACGTGCGCGGCGCCCAGACGGTGCTGACCGCGGCCGCGGCCGCCGGGGTGCACCGCGTGGTGCTGTGCACCTCGGCGATGGTCTACGGCGCGCTGGCCGACAACGAGGTGCCGCTGGCCGAGGACTCCGAGCTGCGGGCCACCGAGGAGGCCTCGCTGGTCGGGGACCTGCTGGAGATCGAGCGGCTGGCCCGCCGGGCACCGCGCGCCCACCCGGGCCTGCAGGTGACGGTGCTGCGCCCGGCCGTGGTGGTGGGCCCCGGCGTGGACACCGTGCTGACCCGGCACTTCGAGGCGCCCCGGCTGCTGGTGGTGGCCGGCTCCCGGCCGTGCTGGCAGTTCTGCCACGTGGACGACCTGGCGGCGGCGCTGGAGTACGCGGCGCTGGGCCTGGTCGAGGGCGAGGTGACGGTCGGCTGCGACGGCTGGCTGGAGCAGGAGGACGTGGAGCGGCTGTCCGGGATCCGGCGGATGGAGCTGCCGGCCTCGCTGGCGCTCGGTACGGCCGCGCGGCTGCACCGGCTGGGCCTGACCCCGGCCCCGGCCGGGGACCTGGCGTACACGATGTACCCGTGGGTGGTGTCCGGCAGCCGGCTGCACGAGGCGGGCTGGCGCCCGGCGCACACCAACGAGCAGGTGCTGGCCGAGCTGCTGGAGCAGGTGTCCGGCAAGCACGCGGTGGCCGGGCGCCGGCTGGGCGGCAAGGAGGCGGCGACCAGCCTGGGGGCGGCCGGGGCGACGGTGGCGCTGGTCGGTACGGCGGCGCTGGTGCGCCGGGCCCGCAAGCGGCGGCGGTTCTGAGCGGCCGGTCCCGATCGGCCGGTCCTGAGTGCCGGTCCCGATCGGCCGGTGCCGGACGGCGGGGCCCGGCCGGCGGGCGGCGCTCTCCCTCGATTTCTCACGATGCGAAATTCCGGAACCGCGGTGCGGAAAGCACTTGCCCCGGAGCGTCCCGGATGGGGAATCATGGGGTCATGTCCGACAACCACGACCCCATCCGCCTGCTCGCCATCCGCGACACCCCGCTCTCGCTGGACGAGGTGTACGAGGCGGTCGGCGACGACGCGGCCGGCGGCACCACCGTCTTCGTCGGGACGGTCCGGGACCACGACGGCGGCAAGTCGGTCTCCGCGCTGGAGTACAGCTGCCACCCCACCGCCGAGCAGGAGCTGCGCCGGGTCGCCGAGAAGGTGACCGCGGACTTCCCGGTCCGGGCGCTGGCCGCGGTCCACCGGGTGGGCCGGCTGGAGATCACCGACAAGGCCGTGATCGTCGCCGTCTCCTGCGCCCACCGCGGCGAGGCCTTCGCGGCCGCCCGCCGGCTGATCGACGATCTCAAGCACGAGGTGCCGATCTGGAAGCACCAGGTCTTCTCCGACGGCGCGGAGGAGTGGGTCGGCGCCGGCAACTGCTGAGGCCGGCCCGGACCCGACGGAACCGGACCGGACCGGACGGCACGGAACCGGACGCGGGGGCACCGAGCCGGTCGGAACCGAACCGCACACCTCGCGCGTCCGTCGGGTCAGGCGCGCCGCGGTCTCACTCCAACGGGTCCGTGCCGGCGCTCCGAATACTCCCTGGAAGTGAGCCGATCGGCCGTCCCGTAACCCGGACGGCGCCGGCCGCGTTGTCCGCCGGAGTGGTTAATCTGCTCATAGACACGACGAGCTGGGAGTGCTGGTATGGGTGTGCTCGCCTGGTTGATCATTCCGGTTGTCGCCGTCCTGGTCGCCGCCCTCTGGGCGGGGTGGGCCCAGCGGGCCCCGCGGGCCACCGGCGATCCGGCCTCACTCGCCGAACACCGGCGCTTCATGGCCGCGATGGAACGCACCACCGCGGGCGCCGCCGCCCCGGGTGAGGGCTCCGGCCGGTAGCCCGGCGGGCGCCGCTTCAGGCACGTCCCGTACTGTCGAGGCATGCCACGCCGCTCCGCGACGATGCTCGCTGCCACCCTGCTGCTCATAGCGCTGCTCTGCGTCTCGGTGCTGATGAAGGTGCCGTACACGGAGATGAGCCCGGGGCCGACGTACAACACGCTCGGCAACCAGGGCGGCAAGCCGGTGATCAGCATCAGCGGGCACGAGTCGTACCCGACGACCGGGCACCTCAACATGACCACCGTCCAGGTCACCGGGGCCAAGTACGAGCCCAGCCTGGTCAACGCGGTGGTCGGCTGGCTGCGGGACGACGTGCTGGTGGTGCCGCACGACAACGTCTACCCCAAGGGGCAGTCGGACGCGGACGCCAAGAAGCAGAACGCCGAGGAGTTCGCCTCCTCCGAGGACAGCGCCCGCACCGCGGCGCTCAAGCAGCTGGGCGTGCCGGTCGGCAGCGAGCTGATCGTGAAGTCGGTCACCGCGGGCGCCCCGGCCGAGGGCCGGCTGCACGCGGGCGACCAGATCGTGGCCGTCGACGGCGTCCCGGCCGGCTCGGTCGAGCAGGTGGTCGCGGCGGTCACCAAGCACAAGCCGGGCGAGTCGGCGGTCTTCACCGTCGTGCCGCGGGTCAAGGACGCGAACGGCGTCGCCACGGCGGGCGGGAAGACCGACGTCACCGTCCCGACCGTCCGGGCCAAGGACCTCGACCCGAAGGCCCCCGCCGAGCGGGCGGAGCTCGCGGTGGTGGGCATCGGCACCGGGATCCGGCACACCTACCCGTTCCAGATCGACATCGGGCTGCAGGACGTCGGCGGCCCGAGCGCCGGGCTGATGTTCTCGCTCGGCATCATCGACAAGCTCACCCCGGGCGGCGACCTCACCGGCGGCAAGTTCGTGGCCGGCACCGGGACCATCGACGACGACGGCAAGGTCGGGCCGATCGGCGGCATCTCGATGAAGCTGATCGCCGCCCGGGACGCCGGGGCCGAGTACTTCTTCACCCCGTCCTCGAACTGCGCCGAGGCGACCAAGAACGTCCCGTCCGGGCTGACCCTGATCAAGACGGACACGCTGGACAGCGCGCTGAAGTCGCTGGAGCAGGTCCGCTCCGGGCAGACCTCCGCGCTGCCGTCCTGCGCCGCCAAGTAGCGGCCGGGCAGTCGCCGGGCAGTCGGCGGGCAGTCGGCGAGCAGCGGCCGGGTAGTCACCGGGCAGCCGCCGGGCAGCGGTCGGGCCGTCGGCACGGGGCCTGCCGGGCAGCCGCCGGGGCGGCCGCCCGGGAACGTCGGCGGGAAGGCGTCAGGCGAAGGTCGCCAGCAGCGCGTCGGTCAGGCCGGGCACCAGGTCGGGGCCGGTCAGCACCTCGCGGGCGACGTCCTTGGAGCGCAGCCGCAGCGCGATCTCCTTCTTGCCGCCGCGGAGCACCGCGGCGGTGATCCGCACCTCCTCGCGCTTGGGGTGGTTGGCCACCCACTCGGCGAGCTGGGCGTCGGAGGCGCCGCGCGGGCGGGACTGCTCGGCGCCCGGGGGCAGCATGAGGCGCTCGACGACCAGGGCGCAGCCGGCCACGGAGTCGGGCCAGGCGATGGTGCCGAGGAACTTGTCGAGCTCCATGCCGGCCGGCAGCTCGTCCTGCTCGATCGGGGTCAGGCCGGGCTCGTCGCCGTCGGCGAGGCCGAGCTGCTTGGCGATCTTCGGGTTGGCCTTGCGCAGGGCGGCGCTGTCCACCAGGGCGAACAGCCGGGCCGGGAGGTCCCAGCCGAGGGTGGAGGCGTACTCGTCGATCTCCAGCGCGGCCCGGGTCAGCGGGGTGGCGGCCGGGAGCTTGGAGACGTCGTCGGGGGAGTTGTTCAGATCAGACGCGTCGGACATGCCTCAATCCTCACACGCCGGGCGGGGCGCGCTCGCCGGAAGGCCGCCGGGGGCGGTCGGGGGGTCGTCGCGGGGGTTGTCGCGGGCCGTCGGGAGGGCCGGGGGAGCCGTGGCGGGGACGGCCGGCGGCGGGCGGTCGTCGTAACCGTCTGCTAACGGTGGGAACTCGGCCAAAGCCTGGTTAAGTTGCTCTGACGACCGACCCCATTTCAGACGACACAGCCGAGGTGCCACCGTGGTCTTCCAGATGCCCGAACGCTCAGGGCCGGGTTTCCGGCGCAGGGTAGGCCCGCCCTCCCGGCGGGCGCGGGTGGCCCTGCTGACCCTGGGCGTGCTCGCGGTGCTCTTCCTGCTGTTCGTCATGTTCGCGGGCTTCTGGACGGACTGGCTGTGGTTCAGGTCGGTCCACTTCTCCTCGGTGTTCACCACCCAGCTGTGGACGAAGATCGGCCTGTTCGGGGTGTTCGGCCTGCTGATGGCGGTGATCGTCGGCTTCAACATCTGGCTGGCGCACCGGCTGCGGCCGCCGCTGTCGGCGATGTCGGTGGAGCAGCAGAGCCTGGACCGCTACCGGTCGGGCCTGGCGCCGTTCAAGCGCTGGGCGCTGATCGGGGTCTCGCTGGTGATCGGCCTGGTGGCAGGCGCCGCGGCCTCGGGCCAGTGGCGGACCTGGCTGATGTGGACGAACTCGACCTCCTTCGGTGAGAAGGACTCGCAGTTCGGCATGGACGTCTCGTTCTACGCCTTCGACCTGCCGTTCTACGAGTTCGTGCTGGGCTTCGCGTTCAGCGCGGTGATCGTCTCGCTGCTGACCTCGGCGCTGGTGCACTACCTGTACGGCGGGCTGCGGCTGCAGGGCCCGGGGCGCCGGGCGAGCGCGGGCGCGCAGGGGCACCTGGCGGTGCTGCTGGGCGTGTTCGTGCTGCTGAAGGCCGTCGCGTACTGGCTGGACCGGTACGCGCTGGCGGTGAAGACCGGCTCGTACAAGGGCGTCTCGGGCTGGACGGGTCTGCGCTACGTGGACGCCAACGCGTTCCTGCCGGCCAAGACCATCCTGTTCTTCGTCGCGATCATCTGCGCGGTGCTGTTCTTCCTGACCCCGATCCGCCGCACCTGGGCCCCGGCCCTGATCGGCCTGGGGCTGATGGTGCTGTCGGCGGTGCTGATCGGCGGGCTGTACCCGGCGATCGTGCAGCAGTTCCAGGTCAAGCCGAACGAGCAGGCCAAGGAGACGCCGTACATCCAGAAGAACATCGACGCCACCCGCCAGGCGTACGGGATCGCGGACGCGCAGACCACCCAGTACACCCCGCAGGGCACGACCAACGCCGACGCGCTCAAGCCGGACGCGCAGACCATCGCGGACATCCGGCTGCTGGACCCGAACGTCGTCTCGCCGGCGTTCCAGTCGCTGGAGCAGCAGCGCAACTACTACGCCTTCCCGAACACGCTGGACGTGGACCGCTACGGCACCGGGCAGGACAAGCAGGACAGCGTGATCGGCCTGCGCGAGCTCGACCTCAACGGCGTGCAGCGCAACTGGATCAACGACCACTTCAAGTACACCCACGGCTACGGCGCGGTGGTCGCCAAGGGCAACCAGGTCGACGACAAGGGCCAGCCGGTGTTCACCGAGTCGGGCCTGCCGGCCACCGGCACGCTGGGCGACTACCAGCAGCGGATCTACTACGGCGAGAAGACCACTACGTACTCGATCGTCGGCGGCGCCAACAAGGAGATCGACTACACCGATCCCAAGACCGGCCAGAACGCCGAGTACACCTACTCCGGCGGCAGCGGCGTCTCGCTGGACAACCCGCTGACCCGGGCCGCGTACGCGGTGCGCTTCACGGAGCCGCAGATCCTCTACGCGGGGGCCATCACCGACGGCGCCAAGGTCATCTACAACCGCACGCCGAAGGAGCGGGTGGAGAAGGTCGCGCCGTGGCTGTCGATCGACGCCGACCCGTACCCGGTGGTGCAGGACGGCCGCGTGGTCTGGGTGCTGGACGGCTACACCACCTCGGACGGCTTCCCGTTCTCCTCGAAGACGACGCTGGGCGCCGCCACCAAGGACTCGCTGACCAACCAGCGCGGTGAGCTGCTGACCGCCGCCAACCAGGTCAACTACATCCGCAACTCGGTCAAGGCCACGGTGGACGCCTACACCGGCGAGGTGAAGCTCTACCAGTGGGACGACAAGGACCCGGTCCTGAAGACCTGGATGAAGGCCTTCCCGGGCACCGTCGAGCCGAAGGCGGACATCCCGCAGACGCTGCTGCCGCACCTGCGCTACCCGCAGGACATGTTCAAGGTGCAGCGCGACCTGCTCGGCCAGTACCACGTCACCGACGCCAACTCCTTCTTCAACGGCAGTGACATCTGGCAGGTCCCGGTGGACCCGAGCAGCGACACCAAGCAGGTCCAGCCGCCGTACTACGTGACGGTGCGGATGCCGGACACGAACACCGCGAACTTCTCGCTCACCAGCACCTTCGTGCCCAACCAGCGGCCCAACCTGGCGGCCTTCATGGCCGTCAACGCGGACCCGGGGGACGACTACGGGAAGATCCGCATCCTGAAGATGACGGGCGAGAGCGGCGCCCCCGGCCCCGGCCTGGTGCAGTCGAAGTTCAACTCCCGCCAGGAGGTGGCCAACCAGATCTTCGCCCTGAAGAGCGGCGGGGACGCCGAGCTGGAGTACGGCAACCTGCTGACCCTGCCGGTCGGCGGCGGGCTGCTCAACATCGAGCCGGTGTACGTGCGCGGTCGCGGTGCCAAGTACCCGACGATGCAGAAGGTCCTGGCGGTGTACGGGGACGACAACGTGGCGTTCGAGGACACCCTGGAGGCCGCGCTGAAGAAGGTGTTCGGCGGGGCGCCCCCGTCGACCACCCCGATCGTGCCGTCCACGCCGGGCACCGGGACCGCTCCGACCACCACCCCGACGGCGCCCGCGACGCCGGCGCCGGGCGGGACGATCTCGCCGGAGCTCCAGAAGGCGCTCTCGGATGCGGAGAAGGCGTACGGCGACAGCCAGACCGCGTTCAAGAACGGCGACTGGGTGGCCTACGGCAACGCCCAGAAGGCGCTCGGCGACGCCCTGAAGGCCGCGGAGGCGGCCCGTGGCGGCAGCCCGGCGCCGGCCCCGGCCGGCACTCCCGCCCCGGGCGCCACCGGCGGCGGATCGCCCAGCCCGCAGCCGTAGTCCGCGGAGGCGGCCGCTGAGCTGCGGTAACCGTTTTCCGTTCCACCCCGCGCCCGTGCTATGGTTTAACCACCGACGCGGGGTGGAGCAGCTCGGTAGCTCGCTGGGCTCATAACCCAGAGGTCGCAGGTTCAAATCCTGTCCCCGCTACAAAGGCCAGAGGCCCGGAGGATTCTTCCTCCGGGCCTCTGGTGTTTCCCGCGCCGCTCCCGGGCCGTTCTCGTCCGGAAGCGGCGGGAACCGCTCCGGTACTATCGACCGTCGCCAAGGAGGACGGCAACGGGGTTTGTGGGGTTGACGTGTCGGGAAATCGACAAAGCGCCGAAGCAATTTCGTCGGCTTCGGGTCGGCCCCGCCGGAATTCGGCCGGGGCAGGTGTACGCGGGTACTGGGTGATGCGACGATGGGACACATGGGGGACGGTGCGCGGCCGCTGACCGGCCGTCGGGTCCGGCGCCTCCCCTGGGAGTCCCCCCGGACGCACGCCGGGGCACGATGCCGCGACACTCTGGGGGAGCGGGAGTCGGCATGAGGCTGATCGGCAAGTCAGGCGCCAGGTCCTCGGCGGCCGCCGAGGCGGACACCGACGCCTGGGCGGAGAGCGCCGAGCGCACGGCCAACCACCCCGGAGCCCTGCCCGCCCAGCGCACCAGCGGACTGTCCGAGCGCCCCCCGACCCAGGGCTACGGGCCCGACAGCCTCGTCCACGTGTCGACCCGTCAGTTCGCCGCCGCCGTCGGCGCGTACGGGGAGCAGCCCGGCGGGGAGCCGGGCGCCGGCGCCGCGATCGACCCGGCCGGCCTCGACTCGACCAGCTTCGAGACCGCCCTCGCCGCCCGCGAGTCCGCCGCGCTGGAGGCCCGCCACCGGCAGGCCGCCGACGGTGGCGACCCGGACGCCGCCTGCCGGCTCGGCACCCTGCTGCTGCGCCGCGGCGAACTGGAGGACGCCGAGCCCTACCTGCGCGCCGCCGCGGCCGCCGGGGTGCGCGCCGCCGCCAACAACCTGGGCGTGCTGCTGCACCAGCAGGGCCACCGCGCCGAGGCCGGGCAGTGGTGGCGCCAGGCCGCCGTGGCCGGCAGCGCGCCGGCCGCGCACGCGCTCGGGCTGCAACTGCGCGACCAGGGCGAGGAGGAGGCCGCCGAGTACTGGCTGCACTACGCCGCCGACCACGGCCACCCGCTGGGCGCCTACGCCCTGGGCGACCTGATGGAGCACCGGCGGGACGTGCGCGCCGAGCGCTGGTTCAAGGTCTCCGCCGACGCCGGGCACCGGGAGGCCTCCTACCGGCTGGCCCGGATGCGCGAGGCCGCCGGGGACAAGGAGACCGCCGAGACCTGGTACCGCACCGCCGCCGCCCGCAGCCACGCCCGCGCCGCGCTGCGCCTGGGCGTGCTGCTGGAGGAGCGGGCCCGCACCGACCGGTCGCTGCTGGACGAGGCGGCCCGCTGGTACCGGCAGGCCGCGCAGAACGGGGAGCCGCGCGCGGCCTGCGCGCTGGGCTTCCTGCTGCGCGACTCCGGGGACCTGGCGGCCGCCGCCGAGTGGTGGCAGGAGGCCGCCGAGGCCGGGGACGGCAACGCCGCCAACGCGCTGGGGGCGCTGCACGCGAGCCGCGGCGAGGCCGCCGCGGCCGAGCGCTGGTACCGGGCCGCGCTGGACGCGGGCGACCAGAACGGCGCCTTCAACCTCGGCCTGCTCTGCGCCGGCACCGGTCGCGAGCAGCAGGCCGAGCAGTGGTACCGCCGGGCCGCGTACGCCGGGCACCGGGAGGCCTGCAACGCGCTGGCCGTGGTGCTGCTGCAGCGCGGCGACGAGTCCGGTGCCCAGCCCTGGTTCTCCAAGGCGGCCGAGGCCGGCAGCGTGGACGGGGCGTTCAACCTCGGTGTGCTGCACGCCGGGCGCGGCGAGCAGCAGCAGGCCCAGGAGTGGTACGCGCGGGCCGCGGCCGAGGGGCACGGCGAGGCGGCCCTGCAGCTCGCGGTCGTCCAGGAGCAGCGCGGCAACCTGGGCGGGGCGCTGGAGCGCTACCGGCAGGCGGCGGCCGGCGGCTCGGCCGAGGGCGCGTTCCGGCTGGCCTCGCTGCTGGACCGGCGCGGGGACGCGGACGCCGAGGCCGAGCACTGGTACGCGCTGGCGGCCGACGCCGGGCACCGCCGGGCGCAGGTGCGGATGGGTGTGCGGGCGGCCGAGCGCGGGGCGCTGGAGATCGCCGAGAGCTGGTACCGGCGGGCCGCCGAGGCGGGCAGCCGCAGTGCCGCGTTCAACCTGGGGCTGCTGCTGGCCCGGCAGGACAGCGAGGCCGAGGCGATGCTCTGGTACACCCGGGCCGCCGACGCCGGGCACGGCCGGGCGGCGCTGCGCCTGGCGCTGCTGGCGCTGCGCCGGGGGGAGCCGATGCAGGCGGAGAACTGGTGCCGGCGGGCGATCGACTCCGGGCCGGCCGAGGTGGCGGAGCGGGCCGGGCGGCTGCTGGGCGCGCTGAACGCGGAGTTGAGCGCGTAGCGGGGCAACCGGGCGGCTGGGGGCGGCGGTTCGGCCGGGGCGGCTGGGGGTAGCCGGGAGGCAGGGGGCAACCGGCGGGCTAGGGGCGGCAGTTCGGGCACAGGCCGCGGTAGGTGACCTCGGCGGCGGTGACGGTGAAGCCGAAGCGCTCGGCGGCGGGGAGGGCGGCGAGCGGGTCGCCCTGCGGTTGGACGTCGCGGATCGCGCCGCAGCCCGAGCAGATCAGGTGCTGGTGGGCGCGGTGGGCGTTGGGGTCGTAGCGCTTGGCGCGGCCGTCGGCGGCGACCTCCAGGACCTCGCCGAGGGCGACGAGTTCGCCGAGCGTGTTGTAGACGGTGGCGCGGCTGATCTCCGGCAGTCGGGTCGTCGCGCGGGCGTGCACCTCGTCCGCGGTGAGGTGGACGTGTTCGCCGTCCAGGACCTCGGCCACGACCCGGCGCTGCGAGGTCAGCCGCCAGCCTCTCGCGCGCAGTCTCTCCAGCAGGTCGCTCATGCCCTCCAGAGTAGGTCACCCTCCGAGATTGGTTCCAGTATTGACTTGGACAAAGTCCAAGTTAGGATCGTGTCATCACGACCGGATACCGCGGAGGCACTCCCATGACGACCCAGGACGAGCTGCGCCCGACCCTGACCACGGAGGCGGGTGCCCCCGTCGCCGACAACCAGAACACCGAGACGGCGGGCCCCGGGGGCCCGGCGCTCATCCAGGACCAGCTGCTGTTCGAGAAGCTCGCGCACTTCAACCGCGAGCGGATCCCGGAGCGCGTGGTGCACGCCCGCGGCGCCGGCGCGTACGGCACCTTCACCGTGACCGCCGACCTGACGCCCTGGACCCGGGCGGCGTTCCTCTCCGAGGTCGGCAAGCAGACCGAGACGTTCCTGCGCTTCTCCACGGTGGCGGGCAACCTCGGCGCGGCCGACGCGGTGCGCGACCCGCGCGGCTTCGCGCTGAAGTTCTACACCGAGGAGGGCAACTACGACCTCGTCGGCAACAACACCCCGGTGTTCTTCATCAAGGACGCCATCAAGTTCCCCGACTTCATCCACACCCAGAAGCGCGACCCGTACACCGGCTCGCAGGAGGCGGACAACGTCTGGGACTTCTGGGGCCTGTCGCCCGAGGCCACCCACCAGGTGACCTGGCTGTTCGGCGACCGCGGCATCCCGGCCTCGTACCGGCACATGAACGGCTACGGCTCGCACACCTACCAGTGGCAGAACGAGGCCGGCGAGCACTTCTGGGTCAAGTACCACTTCAAGACCGACCAGGGCATCCGCAACCTCACCCAGGCCGAGGCCAACACCCTCGCCGGCGAGGACCCGGACAGCCACCAGCGAGACCTGCGCGAGTCGATCGAGCGCGGCGAGTTCCCCAGCTGGACGGTGCAGGTCCAGATCATGCCGGCGGCCGACGCGGCGAACTACCGCTTCAACCCCTTCGACCTGACCAAGGTCTGGCCGCACGCCGACTACCCGCCGATCGAGATCGGGAAGCTGGAGCTCAACCGCAACCCCGACAACGTCTTCGCCGAGGTCGAGCAGTCGGTCTTCTCCCCGGCGCACTTCGTGCCCGGCATCGGCCCGTCCCCGGACAAGATGCTCCAGGGCCGCCTGTTCGCGTACGCCGACGCCCACCGCTACCGGGTCGGCATCAACGCCGACCACCTGCCGGTGAACCGTCCGCACGCCACCGAGGCCCGTACCAACAGCCGGGACGGCTACCTGTACGACGGCCGCCACGGCCGGCAGAAGAACTACGAGCCGAACAGCTTCGGCGGCCCGGTGCAGACCGGCCGTCCGCTGTGGGCCGCGACCGCCGTCGACGGCCTCACCGGCAACCACGTCGCGCCCTCGCACGCCGAGGACGACGACTTCGTGCAGGCCGGCGACCTCTACCGGCTGTTCTCCGAGGAGGAGAAGCAGCGCCTGGTCGCCAACCTGGCGGGCTTCATCGCCAAGGTCTCGGCCGACCGCGAGGACATCGTGGAGCGGGCGGTCGACAACTTCCGCAAGGCCGACGCCGACTTCGGGCAGCGGCTGGACGCGGCGGTCCGGGAGCTGCGCAAGCAGTAGCCCCGCGCACCCGGGCGAGAACGGCGGGCCCCGGTGACCTGCTCCCACAGGTCACCGGGGCCCGCGCACGCCTCGGCCCGAGGATCCGGCTCAGACGCCCAGCCGGCGCAGGGCCTCCTCGTGCAGCAGGCCGTTGGAGGCGACGGCGTCGGCGCCGCCGGGGCCGGGGACGCCGTCCAGACCGGTGAAGCGGCCGCCGGCCTCCTCGACGATGATGCAGTTGGCCGCCATGTCCCACAGCGACAGCTCGGGCTCGGCGGCGATGTCGACGGCGCCCTCGGCGACCATCATGTAGGACCAGAAGTCGCCGTAGGCGCGGGTGCGCCAGCAGGCGCGGGTGAGGTCCAGGAACGGGTCGAGGCGCCCGCGCTCCTCCCAGCCGGTGAGCGAGGAGTAGGAGAAGGACGCGTCCTCGATCCGGGAGACGCCGGAGACGTGCAGCCGGGAGGCCTTGGCCAGGCTGCGGCCGCCGAACGCCCCGAGGCCCTTGGCCGCCCACCAGCGGCGCTGGAGCGCGGGGGCGGAGACCATGCCGACCACCGGGCGCTCGACGCCGTCCGGGCCGTCCTCCAGCAGGGCGATCAGGGTGGCCCAGACCGGGACGCCGCGGATGTAGTTCTTGGTGCCGTCGATCGGGTCGATCACCCAGCGGCGCGGGCCCGAGCCCTGGAGGCCGAACTCCTCGCCGAGGACGGCGTCGCGCGGGCGGGCGCGCTGGAGCACGCTCCGCACCAGCTCCTCGGCGGCCTTGTCGGCGTCGCTCACCGGGGTGAGGTCGGGCTTGGTCTCGACCTTCAGGTCGAGGGCGCGGAAGCGCTCCAGGGTGACCGAGTCGGCCGAGTCGGCGAGGACATGGGCGAGTCGGAGGTCGTCGTGGTAATCGGCCATGCCCGAAACCCTAGCCGCTCAGTGGGCCGTGCCGCTGAGCTGGAGGCCGATGACGCCGGCGATCACCAGCGAGATCGAGACCAGCTTGAGGACCGAACTGGTCTCGTCCAGGAAGACCATGCCGTAGATCGCGGTGCCGGCCGCGCCGATGCCCGTCCACACCGCGTAGGCGGGGCCGACCGGCAGGGTCTTCAGCGAGAGGGTGAGCAGACCGAAGCTGCCGAGGGCGAACACGCAGAAGCTGATGGTGGGCCAGAGCCTGGTGAAACCCTCGCTGAGCTTGAGGTTGATCGCGAAGCCGGTCTCCAGCAGGCCGGCCAGGACCACCAGGGCCCATGCCATCGCGTGCCCTCCCTGTCGATCGGGGGTCGGACCGGGTACGGTCCGACCTTCCTATGATCGCCAGGTGAGCCCGCTCCGACACCTCGAACGGGCCACCGGCCCCGAACCCGGGGACGGGCCCGGCCCGGCCGGGCTCAGTCGAGCTCGCCCTCCTTGCTGGCCAGCAGCCGGCGCAGCGAGTAGAGCCGGGCGGCCTCGGCGTGGCCCTCGGCGACCCAGGCGTCCAGCGCGCAGTCCGGCTCGTCGTGGCTGCACGCGCGCGGGCAGTCGACGGTGCCGGGCTCCAGGTCGGGGAAGGCGAGGATGACCCGGGACGGGTCGATGTGCGAGAGGCCGAAGGAGCGGAAGCCGGGCGTGTCGATCACCCAGCCGGGGTTCAGCGCCTTCTTCGAGCCCGGCTTGGCGCCGGGCGGCGGGGGCAGCCGCAGCGCCAGGGCGGAGACGGTGGTGTGCCGGCCGCGGCCGGTCACCGCGTTGACGCGCCCGGTCTGCCGCTGGCGGTCCGGGACGAGCGCGTTGACCAGGGTGGTCTTGCCGACGCCCGAATGGCCGATGAACACCGTGGACAGCCCGCGCAGGTGCTCGCGGACGGCCTCGGCGCCGGTGGTCTCCAGCTCGTCGCGGCGGGTGACCACGTACGTGATGCCCAGCGGGGCGTACGAGTCCAGCAGCGTCGAGGCCGGCGCGAGGTCGGACTTGGTGAGCACCAGCAGCGGCTCCATGCCCGCGTCGTAGGCCGCCACCAGGCAGCGGTCGATCAGCCGGGGGCGCGGCTCCGGGTCGGCCAGGGCGGTGACGATCGCCAGCTGCTGGGCGTTGGCGACCACGATCCGCTCGTACGGGTCGTCGTCGTCCGCCGTGCGCCGCAGGACCGAGCCGCGCTCCTCGACCCGGACGATCCGGGCCAGGGTGTCGGCGTCCCCGGAGAGGTCCCCGACCAGATTGACCATGTCGCCGACGACGACGCCCTTGCGGCCCAGCTCGCGGGCCTTCATGGCGACGACCTCGCGCTCCTGCTTCGTCCCCGGGTCGACCAGGCAGGTGACCCGGCCGCGGTCGACGGTCAGCACCATCGCCTCGGCGGCGTCCTCGTGCTTGGGCCGGATCCGGGTCCGCGGCCGGGACCCCCGGCGGGCGGGGCGGTTGCGGATGTCGTCCTCGTCGGCGTCCTTGCCGTAGCGGCGCATGTGCTCAGTCTCCGCTCAGACGCCCGCCGTCGCTTCCGCCGCTTCGCCGAGCAGTTCGGCCCACATCCCCGGGAAGTCGGGCAGGGTCTTGGCGGTGGTGGCCACGTTCTCGACCTCCACGCCGGGGACGGCGAGGCCGAGGACGGCGGCGGCGGTGGCGAGGCGGTGGTCCTCGTAGGTGTGGAAGACGCCCCCGTGCAGCGGGCGCGGGCGGATCCGCAGACCGTCCTCGGTCTCCGTGACGTCGCCGCCCAGGTCGTTGATCTCCTTGGCGAGCGCGGCGAGCCGGTCCGTCTCGTGCAGGCGCAGGTGCGCGATGCCGTACAGGTGGGACTCGGAGTCGGCGAGCGCGGCGACGGCGGCGATCACCGGGGTGAGCTCGCCGACGTCGTGCAGGTCGGCCTCGATGCCGTGGATCCGGCCGGTGCCGGTGAACTGCAGGCCCTCGTCGGTGAACTCGCAGGCGCCACCCATCCGGGTGTAGATCTCGCGCAGCTGGTCACCGGGCTGGGAGGTGTGCTTGGGCCAGTCCCGCACGGTGACCCGGCCGCCGGTGACCAACGCGGCGCCGAAGAACGGCGCGGCGTTGGAGAGGTCCGGCTCGACCACCAGGTCGCGGCCGATCACGGCGCCCGGGGTGACCCGCCAGACGTCCTTCTCGCCGCCGTCCTCGGGGGCGTCGACCTGGGCGCCGGCCAGCCGCAGCATCTCCACGGTCATCCGGATGTGCGGCAGCGACGGGACCGGGCCGCCGACGTGGCGGACCTCGATGCCGTGGTTGTACCGGGCGCCGGAGAGCAGCAGGGCGGAGACGAACTGGGACGAGGAGGAGGCGTCCAGCTCGACCGGGCCGCCGTCCAGCGAGCCGGTGCCGTGCACCGTCAGCGGGAAGGCGCCGCGGCCGCCGTCCTCGATCCGGGCGCCGAGCGCGCGCAGGGCGTTGATCACGCCGTGCTGGGGGCGCTCGTAGCAGCGCGGGTCGCCGTCGAAGTGCACCGGGCCGTCGGCCAGGACGGCCAGCGGGGGCAGGAAGCGCATCACGGTGCCGGCGTTGCCGACGTCGACCGAGGCGGGGCCGAGCAGCGCGGGGGCGGGGATGACCCGCCAGGCCTCGCCGCCGCCGGTGCCGCCGGAGTCGTTGTTGACCTTCTCCTCGATGGTGACCCCGAGGGCGCGCAGGCCGTCGGCCATCAGCTGGGAGTCGCGGCTGCGCAGCGGGCGCCGCACCCAGCCCGGCCCGTCGGCGAGGGCCGCCAGCACCAGGGCCCGGTTGGTGACCGACTTGGAGCCGGGGATGGTGACGGTGGCGTCGACGGGGCTGGTCGCGACGGGGGCGGGCCACAGGGTCTCGGTCATGGGGCAAGTCTAGGGGCCGTACGGGAACGTTCTCGGCGCGCGGCCGGGCGGCGGGAGGCCCGGTGGGCTCACTGCAGGGGCTGGAGCAGCCAGGCGGCGCCGAGGGCGAGGCAGGCGAGGGCGACGAGCAGGAAGACGGTGACCCAGGCGAGGGCGGGGACGTGGGTGAGCCGGGCGAGCTGGTCGGCGTCGGAGTCGCGGGCCCAGCCGATCCGGCGCTGGTGCTGGAGCTCCAGGACGGGGCGGACGGCGCCGAGGAGCAGGAACCAGCAGCCGAGGTAGGCGAAGCCGGCCTGGACCTCGGCGCTGCCGAACCAGGAGACCAGGAAGAAGGCGCCGCCGGCGACCAGCACGGTGAGGAAGCCGAAGGCGTTGCGGATGCGCAGGAGCAGGGCGAGCAGCAGCACGATCGCCAGCCAGAGCAGCAGGGTGATCCGGTCGGCGGCGAGCAGGGCGGCGCAGCCGAGGCCGAGCAGGGCGGGGGCGGTGTAGCCGGCGGCGGCGGTGAGGACCATGCCGGGGCCGGTGGGGCGGCCGTAGGAGAGGGTGAGTCCGGAGGTGTCCGAGTGCAGCCGGATGCCGGCCAGTTTGCGGCCGGTGACCAGGGCGATCAGGCCGTGGCCGCCCTCGTGGGCGATGGTCACGGCGTTGCGGGCGACGTGCCAGAGCGGGCGGGCCAGGACGGTGAGCAGGGCGGCGGCGCCGGTGGCCAGGACCAGCCAGCCGGGCGGGGCGGCCTGGGTGCCGGTCACCTGGTTCCACAGGTCGCCGAGGGTCTGGTCGTTCGCGTTCATCGGGGTCTCTCCGCCTCCGTCCGTCGTACCGGGCCGCCGTGTGGGCCGTTCGGGGCAGCCTCCCATGCGGGGACGGGCGGGAGGCAGGGGGTGGTTCTGGTCCGGGGATGAACAGGTCCTGAGGAGCGGCGGCATGGCAAGCTGGCCCGCATGTGCGGTCGGTTCGCAGCGAGCAGCAAGCCCGAGGACGTCGTCGAGCTGTTCGGCGTCGAGCACTGGGACCCCGAGGAGACCCTGGACCCGAACTGGAACGTCGCGCCGACCAACAGCGCGTTCGTGGTGCTGGAGCGGCTGGGCCGGGAGCGGCCGCGGCCGGTGCGCCAGCTGCGGGTGCTGCGCTGGGGGCTGGTGCCGCAGTGGTCGAACTCCGCCGAGACGGCGGTGAAGATGATCAACGCCCGGTCGGACACGGTGCACGAGAAGCCCTCGTACCGGCAGGCCTTCGCCGCCCGCCGGTGCATCCTGCCGGTGGACGGCTACTACGAGTGGCAGACGGTCCCGGGGGAGCGCGGCAAGGCCCGCAAGAAGCCGTACTTCGTGTCCCGGGCGGACGGTGCCCCGCTGGCGCTGGCCGGGCTGTACGAGTTCTGGCGCAACCGGGCGGTGCCGCCGGGGCACCCGGAGGCCTGGCTGGTGACGTTCACGATCGTCACCACGGACGCCGAGGAGCTGCTGGCGCCGATCCACGAGCGGATGCCGCTGTTCCTGGACCGGGGGGACTGGGACGAGTGGCTGGACCCGCGGCTGACCGACCCGGACGGGCTGCGCCGGCTGCTGATACCCCCGCCGCCGGGCGCGCTGGTGGCCACCCCGGTGTCGCCGGCGGTCGGCAGCATCCGCAACAACGGCCCGGAGCTCAAGGAGCCGTGGGCCGAGCCCGAGTACGAGACCACCCTGTTCTGAGCCGCCTGTTCCGACCTTTTGCGAACGTTCCGGGAGACGTCGAGATGAGCACCACCGAACCGGTCCGCACCGAAGCGGTCCCCACCGGGGCCGGGGAGGCCCGGATCACCTACCACCGGGCCGCGAAGCCGGTGGCCGTCCTGGCCCTCGGCCACGGCGCGGGCGGCGGGATCGAGGCCAGGGACCTGGTGGCGCTGGCCGCGAAGCTGCCGGCCCGGGGGATCACCGTAGCGCTGGTCGAGCAGCCCTGGCGGGTGGCGGGCCGGAGGCTGGGCCCGGCGCCGAAGACGCTGGACGTGGGCTGGCGGCCGGTGGCCGAGCGGCTGGCCGGGCAGGGGCTGCCGCTGGTGGTCGGCGGGCGCAGCGCGGGGGCGCGGGTGGCCTGCCGGACGGGCGCGGCGACCGGGGCGGTCGGGGTGGTGGCGCTGGCGTTCCCGCTGCATCCGCCGGGCCGGCCGGAGAAGAGCCGGGCGGAGGAGCTGCTGGGGTCCGGGCTGCCGACGCTGGTGGTGCAGAGCGCGGCGGACCCGTTCGGCGGGCCGGTGGAGTTCCCGGAGCTGCCGCAGGGGCACGAGCTGGTGGCGGTGCCGTACGGCAGCCACGGCTTCGAGGTGCCCAAGCGGGCGCCGGTGGGGCAGGACGAGGTGCTGGACCTGATCTGCTCCGCGGTGGGGGACTGGGTGCTGCGGCTGGTGTGAGGCCGTGGGACGGCGCGGCTCCGGGGCCGTGAGCAGGGAGTTTCCATTCGCTCACTCGTGCGAGTGAATGGCGCCCGGGGACGGGAATGCGGGCGGGGCGCGTGTGGTTGTCGTCTCCGTCAGCAGGAGTCACCGGTGAGAGGCAGGGCAGATGGGTTCGATCGCGTGCCCCGAACGGCCTGAGGAGCGCGAGGCCACCGCGGCGTTCGCCCCCTCCTGGTCGGACTGGATCGACGCGGGCGAGAAGCCCGTCAGCCCGATATCCTCCATTTCTGGGCGGCCCGCCGTGGGCCGTGCCCGTCATGCCGAGGAGGTGGGTCCGGTCGTCGGGACCGAGCACGAGGCCGATCCGGGCCGTGGCCCGGGCGACGCCCTGCCCGCGGGCGAGGCGCTCACCGGTGAGGAGCTGGCCGAGGCGATCGGTGAGGACACCTACCGGGTGTCGGCGGAGGAGAGCGAGGAGGCCCGGCGGGAGCGCTTCGAGCGCGACGCCCTGGGCTACCTGGATCCGATGTACTCGGCGGCGCTGCGCATGACGCGCAACCCGGCCGACGCGGAGGACCTGCTCCAGGAGGCGTTCGCCAAGGCGTACGCGTCCTTCCACCAGTTCCGTGAGGGGACGAACCTCAAGGCCTGGCTGTACCGCATCCTCACCAACACGTTCATCAACTCGTACCGCAAGAAGCAGCGGGAGCCCCAGCGCACCGCGGCGGAGGAGATCGAGGACTGGCAGCTGGCCCGGGCCGAGTCGCACATGTCGACCGGTCTGCGCTCGGCCGAGACCCAGGCGCTCGACCACCTCCCCGACAGCGATGTGAAGGACGCGCTCCAGGCCATCCCGGAGGAATTCCGGATCGCCGTCTATCTCGCGGACGTAGAAGGCTTTGCGTACAAGGAGATCGCGGACATCATGGGTACTCCCATCGGTACGGTGATGTCCCGGCTGCACCGCGGCCGCCGTCAGCTGCGCGGCATGCTGGAGGATTACGCCCGTGAGCGCGGGCTCGTCCCGGCCGGCAGCGGGGCAGGGCAGGAAGCGAAGGGCTCGGGCTCATGAGCTGCGGCGATCCGCACGAAACCGAGTGTGGCGAGGTCCTCGACCACCTCTATGAATTCCTCGACAACGAGATGGCCGAGGGTGACTGCGCCAAGTTGCGGGTGCACTTCGAGGAGTGCTCACCCTGCCTGAAGCAGTACGGGCTGGAGCAGGCGATCAAGGCGTTGATCAAGCGTTCCTGCGGGTGCGACGACACCCCGACCGACCTGCGCAGCAAGGTGCTGGCCAGGATCGACTCGATCCGGGCCGGGCAGCGCTCGGGCGAGCAGGTGGTGGTCGCCGTGGAGACCACCGTCGAGCTGCACGTCGAGTCGGCCCGGCCGGCGCCCAGGCCGGGCGGGGCGGGCGAGACGGAGACGGCCGGGCGCTCGGGCGCTCCGGTCGAGGCCGGCGCCCCCGCGGAGTGACGACCCGTCGGGCGAACGCCCGTACGGCGGCCGACTCCTTGGTCGACCGCCGGGGGCGGTAGCCCCGCGGCCCGCCGGCGAGGGCGGGCCGGACGGTTCGGGCACGTCCGGGCGGGTGTCGGGCGGGTTCAGGGCAAGGGCAACAGCGGCCCCGGGAGTACACATTCCCGGGGCCGCTCCCGTTCTGCTCGCATGCGCCGTCACTCGTTCGAGTGAGCTGGCGGTGCGCCAACTGCGCCATTGCGCCATCATGCGTCCCCATGTCCGGAGGGCGGCCTATTCTCCTGACGGACACTCACCGTCGGTCCGCCCGACGTGCTGAGGCAACACGGGGTCCGTACGGCGGGGAGGTCGAGATCGCTACCGACTGTGGAGGCTCGACCCTGCCGCGAGGGGCGGCGCGCTACCTGGTGGTGGTGCCGGTGGCGGCGCTGTGCTGCCTGGTGCCGCTGCTGCCCGCCGCGGCCGCCCCCGGGGGGCCGCACTGGCTCGGCGCGCCGGTGGACTGGCCCAAGGTCGCGCTGCTGGCCTTCCTGCACGGCTGCTGGGAGTCCCTGGCCCAGGGCCTGCCCACGCCCTGCCTGGTGCTGGTGCGCCGGCTGCTGCGCCGGCCGGCGCTGCCCGAGCGGACGCCCGCCCGGCCCGGGGTGAACACCTTCTTCCCGGTGCTGTTCGCCGGGGTGCTGATGCTCCCGCCGGCCGCCGCCGCCCTGGTGGCCGCCCCGGCCGCGCTGCTCGGCGGGCCGAGCGGGCGCGGCTGCCGCCCGCGCCAGCTGTTCAACGGCTCCCAGCTCGCGCTGTGCGCCTTCGCCTCCTCCGTCGCCTTCCACCTGCTGCACGGCCCGCAGCTGCTGCTCGGCTCCCGCTTCCCGGCCGCACTGCTGCCCGGATTCGCCGCCGTCGCGGTGTTCTGCCTGGTCAACGGGGTGGTGGTGGGCGTCATGCTGATGCTCAGCGAGGGCCGCCGGCCCGGGGTGCTGCTGAGCGGGGCGCACGCGTCCTGCGGCCTGCCGGTGCTGGTGCACGCGGCCGGCGGGCTGATGGTCGCGGTGCTCTGGCAGGGCCCGTACGGCGCGTTCGCGGCGCTGCTCGCGCTGCTGCCGCTGTCCATCTCGGCCTGGGTGTTCGCCCAGGGCCAGCGCGAGCGGGACGCCCACCAGGCCACCGTGCAGTCGCTGGTGCAGGCCGTGGAGATCAAGGACTCCTACACCCGGGGCCACAGCGAACGGGTCGGCCGGGCCTCGGTGCTGATCGCCACTCAGCTCGGCATGGAGGCCGAGCGGCTGCGCACCCTGCGCTTCGCGGGCATCCTGCACGACGTCGGCAAGCTCGGCGTGGCCACCGAGCTGCTGCGCAGAAACGGTCCCCTGACCGAGGCCGAGCGCCGGGCGGTGGAGATCCACCCGGTGTACGGGTACGAGCTGGTGCGCGGGATCGACTTCCTCGGCGAGGCGCACGCCGGGATCCTGCACCACCACGAGCGGCTGGACGGCCGGGGCTACCCGAGCGGGCTGGCCGGCGAGCAGATCCCCGAGTTCGCCCGGATCATCTCGGTCGCCGACGCCTTCGACTCGATGACCTCCACCCGCTCCTACCGGCGCGGCCGCCCGGTCGGCGAGGCGGTCGCGGAGCTGGAGCGCTGCTCGGGCAGCCAGTTCGACCCGGTGATGGTGCGGGCGCTGATCGACGCGCTGGCCGGGTACGACTGGCAGCCGGTGGTGCACTCCGAGGACTCCATCGAGGCGGTGCCGGACATCCCGCTCGGGGTGCCCGAGCCGGTCCGGGCCGCCCCGGGCCAGGCCGTCCCGGGCCGGGTGCCGCCCCAGGGCGGCGGGACCGTCCCCGCGGCCGGGCAGCCGTGAGGGCCCCCGGGCGGGCGGCTGCCGGGCGGGCGGCCTCCGGTGGCGCGGCTTCCGGTGGTGCCGGTGCCGCCGCCGGGCGGGAGCTGTTCGGGCCCGGGGTGTCCGGGCCCCGGGCGCTGCGGCGCGTGGTCCTCGGCCGCGCGCCCTGCGGGCGCACCGCGCGCGCGGTGCACGCGGCGGCCGCCGCGCTGCTGGCGCTCGCGCTGGGCGCCGTCGCGCTGCGCGGGGTCGCGGAGCCCCGGGTCGCGCTGGCGTTCACCGTGCTGATCGCGCTCGGCGAATGCGTCCGCATCACCCTTCCGGGGGATCGGGAGCAGGCGCCGATCGGCGCGGCCGGTGCGCTGGCGTACGCCCTGCTCGGGCCGTTGCGCGGGGTGCCGACCGCGCACGGGACGCTCCAGGTGGTCGCGGTGACCGGGGCCGGCCTGCTGCTGGGCCGGCTGGCCGGCCTCGTCCTGCCGGACCGGGCCCTGCCGGACGGCCCCGGGCGCCCGCACCGCCGTCCGCCCTGGGCCGATCCGGCCCGCCGCGACGGCGCCGCCCGCCGGGTGCTCGCCGTCGGCTTCGCGGGCGCCGTCTTCCAGCCGCTCTACAACGGCGGCATGGTCGACCGCTTCTCGCCCGAGGGCCCGGCGTACGGGGTGTTCCTGACCGCCGTCGCCGCGCTGGCCGCGCTCTGCGACGCGACCCTGGCGGCGCTGCTGCGCCGCTCCGGCGGCGGGCTGCGGTTCCCGGCGGCGCTGGAGGACGAGCTGCGATCGCTGTTCGGCATCGGCTCGGCGATCGTCGCCACCGGGATGCTGGTCAGCCTCGCGGCCGGCGAGGTCGGGCTGTGGGCGCTGCCGCTGTTCTGCACCCCGCTGCTGCTCGCCCAGGTGTCCTTCCGGCGCGCCGCCGCCGTGCGGGCCACCACCGGGCAGACCATCGCCAGCCTCGCCCGGGCCACCGAGGTGGCCGGGTACACCCCGCACGGGCACGCGCGCCGGGTCGCGGACACGGCGTGC
The DNA here is from genome assembly GCF_042789775.1 of Kitasatospora sp. NPDC056800. Taxonomy (NCBI): domain Bacteria; kingdom Bacillati; phylum Actinomycetota; class Actinomycetes; order Kitasatosporales; family Streptomycetaceae; genus Kitasatospora; species Kitasatospora sp. NPDC056800. The sequence goes on from NZ_JBHUAL010000098.1 coordinate 24,749, forward strand.
GCGCTGGGCCGCGAGCTGGGTCTGGGCACCCGCGAGCTCGCCCTGCTGGAGTACGCCGCGCTGATGCACGACGTCGGCCAGCTGTCCCTGGTCGAACCGGTGCCGGACGGCGCCACCGCGCTGCTGCCCGAGGCCGAGCAGCAGCGGATCGCCCGCCTCGGCAGCGAGGTGATCAGCCGCACCGGGGTGCCCCGGCAGGTCGCCGAGCAGGTCGCCCGGCTGGCCGACCCGTGCACCGGGCCCGCCTCGGGCGACGGCCCGGTGCCGCTCGCCTCCCGGATCATCCGGGTCGCCAACGCCCACGACGACCTGCTCACGGCGGCCCGCGGCCGGGGCGTCGGCGAGGCCGTCGGGCGGCTGGAGGCGCTGGAGGCCCTGCGGCTGGGCCGGGGCCGGGTCTACGACGCCCGCGTGGTGGACGCCCTGGCCAGGGTGGGCGGCTAGGGCCTGTCTTCAAACTCGCGTCTGCGGGGCCCGTACGGCCGGGCGGAGCAGGGTCCGCGGGCCCGTACGGCCCGGGCCGTCGGCCGCCGCCGCGGGGCCCGGGAACCGGGTTCCGGCCGTCAGGGGTTGAGCGGGCGGCATCGGACAGGCAGGCTGGGGAGGGGCGGGCCCCAACCTCGGCGGTGGGGAGCGCGGGCGGGGGCGGGCGTGGTTGGATGCGGTCGTAGCGTGGAACACCGACCCGGGGCACCGGGCCCGGGCGCCCTCCGAGGCGGTACGGGCACGGTGGCACGGGACTTGAGCGGACGACGACGGCAGGGACGAACGTGAGGATCTTCCACCGGGCACGGCACCGGCCGTCCGCCACCTGGCGGCAGACGACCGACCGGGCCTTCACGCTGATCGGCGACGGCCGCTACGAGGACGCCGGCGCCCTGCTGGTGATGGCCGCCGACCTGGAGCCGTGGCTCTCCGACTCCTGGTTCAACCTCGCCCTGCTGCACAAGTTCCGCCGGGACTGGGAGCAGGCCCGCTCGGCCGGCCTGCGCGCCGTCGCCCTGCTGGACCGCGAGCACGGCGCCCCGGACTGGTGGAACCTCGGCATCACCGCCACCGCCCTCCAGGACTGGCCGCTGGCCCGCCGCGCCTGGCAGGCGTACGGGCTGAAGCTGTCCGGCGGCCCCGGCGCGCAGCCGGACGGCCCGGTCAGCCTGGACCTCGGCACCACCCCGGTGCGGCTGTCCCCGGACGGCGAGTCCGAGGTGGTCTGGGGCCGCCGGCTGGACCCGGCCCGGATCGAGGTGCTGTCCATCCCGCTGCCCTCCTCCGGCCGCCGCTGGGGCGAGGTGGTGCTGCACGACGGCGCCCCGCACGGCGAGCGGGTCACCGACGGCGTCGCCTACCCGGTGTTCGACGAGATCGAGCTGTGGGCGCCCTCCCCGGTGCCGACGTACGTGGTGCTGCTGCAGGCCGCCACCGCCGGGGACCGGGACGCGCTGGAGCGGCTGGTCGCCGACGCCGGCTACGCGGCCGAGGACTGGACCTCCTCGGTGCGGCTGCTGTGCCGCGCCTGCTCGGAGAGCCGGATGGCCTCCGACGACGGGGTCGCCGCCCACCACGACCCGCACGACGACGGTGACGCCGCCCACCCCGGCCACCTCAGTCACCTCAGCCAGGGCGGCGCGGCCGGGATGTCCTGGCTGGTCGAGCGCGAGTGCGGGATCGCCGCCCCGGCCCACCTGGTGCGCACCCTGCTGGACCGCTGGGTCGCGTCCGCCCCGGGAAGCCGGGCGTACCGGGACCTCGAAGAAGTGTGCTGAGTACCCTGGTGAGGTAACGCGTACACCGACGGAAGCGGAAGACATGGCGGAGCAGGCCGAGCAGCACGAGCACGAGCACGACGTGGAGGGGACGGCGGCCGAGGCGCCCGTGAAGGTGATCGGTGAGGAGCCCGACCTCAGCAAGGGCACCGCCCGTCCGATCACCGTCGTCGGCAACCCGGTGCTGCACCGCGAGGTCAAGGACGTCACCGTCTTCGACGGTGAGCTGTCCGCGCTGATCGACGACATGTTCCAGTCGATGTACGCCGCCGAGGGTGTCGGCCTCGCCGCCAACCAGATCGGCGTCGACCTCAAGGTCTTCGTCTACGACTGCCCGGACGACGAGGGCGTGCGCCACATCGGCCACGTGATCAACCCCGTGCTGGAGGAGTACCCGGCCGACCGCCGCCGCGTCCTGGACGACGGCAACGAGGGCTGCCTCTCCGTCCCGACCGCCTACGCCGAGCTGGCCCGCCCGGACTACGCCGCGGTCACCGGCGTCGACAAGGACGGTCAGCCGATCCGCGTCGAGGGCACCGGCTTCTTCTCGCGCTGCCTCCAGCACGAGACCGACCACCTCTACGGCACCCTCTACATCGACAAGCTGTCGAAGCGGGACCGCAAGGACGCCCTGAAGCAGATGGCCGAGGGCACCCCGAAGTACGCGACCGTGGCGAACGACTGACGGTCCGTCGCACGCGAGGGCCGGGACACCGCTGGTGTCCCGGCCCTCGGCGTTCCGTGGGGCGGTTTCGTGCGGGGACGCGGCTCAGGACTCGCCGTGCTGGCCGCGGGAGAAGATGGTCGGGCTGCCGGGGAGCTCCGGGTTCGCGCCGAGGTGGTCGGCCAGGTCGCGCACCCCCTCGGCGAGCGAGACCGCCGGCCGGTAGCCGAGGCCCTGGAGCTTGGAGATATCGCCGACCAGCCGGTAGGTGTCGTCCTCGATCTCCGGGATCACGCTGACCTCGGGCGTGACGCCGGTGGCCTCCCCGATCGTGTTGACGAGGTCGCGCATCGAGACCTCCGTACCGGAGCCGATGTTGAACACCTCGCCCAGCTCGGCCCGGTCGGCGATCGTCAGCAGCCCCTGGACCAGGTCGGTGACGTGGACGAAGTCGCGGGTCTTCCGGTCGATGTCGCCCACGATCTGGATGGGCTGGTGGTTGAGGTGCCAGCGCAGGAACCGGCCGACCTCGACCATCGCCTCGTGCGGGTTCTCGCCCGGCCCGTAGACGCAGAACGGGCGGCCGACCACCACCGGCAGACCGCAGGCGCGGTGGAGCGCCAGGCAGGTGATCTCGCCGCTGAGCTTCGACGCGCCGTACGGGACGAAGGGGCGGGTCGGGTGGTCCTCGTCCATGGGGAATTTCCGCGGAGTTCCGTAGACGGACGCGGATGAGACGTAGACGACCCGGCGGACGGACGCCTTGAGGAGGGCCTCGGCGAAGATCAGGGTGCCGAGTGCGTTGATCTCGAAGTCGAGGCGCGGCTGCGTCACCGACAGCGTGCCGTTCGCGTTCGCGGCGACGTGGAAGACCAGGTCGGCGTCGTCCACGGCCTCGGCGACGGCGTCGACCTCGCGGATGTCCAGCAGGTGCAGGGTGGTCCCGGACGGCGCCGAGATGCTCGTCGCGGTGCGGGCGTTGTCGATGATCGCCACCTCTTTCCCGAGAAAGAGAAGGGCGCTGGTCAGGTGCCTTCCGACGAAACCCAATCCGCCCGACACCAATACCTTGTCGTATTCTTCGAGCATATTATCGATATATCAAGCCTCGAACATATTCGCGATCCGGGAATTCGGAATCGCGTCCGTCCGGGTGAAAATCAGGCGGACAGGTGTTGGCCCGGTTCGCGCTGTTACGGCGCGTGGCGCTCCGGTTCGTGGTGTTCCGGCTCCGTGTCGAAGGCGCGGAAGAGCGAGAGGTCGGGGGTGCGGCCGCGGATCGCGGTCCAGGCCTCGTCGAAGTCGCGCCGGACCCCGGCCGGCGGCCACGGGGCGGGCCGCAGCTCCGGGGGGAGCAGCGGGTCGAGCTCCAGGGCGTGGGTGAAGGCCTCGGCCAGGCGCAGCGCGGTGGCGACGAGTTCGACGGAGCCGCGGTCGGGGCCGAGGGGTTCCTCGGCCAGTGCGTCGGCGAGGGGCCGGTAGGCCTCGACCGTCCCGGCCGCGGGCCAGAGCTGCTCGGCGGTGGCGGCGGGGCCGGTGAAGCCCCGGCCGGTCAGGCGGGTGGCCTCCGCCGTGACCAGGTAGGCGTCGACGGTCGCCGCCGAGGCCTCGGCGGCGAGTTCGTCGAGCAGGTCGTGCGGGCTGACGTAGGCGCCGGGCGCGAGCGGGGCGGCGCCGAGCCGGGTCAGCGCGGTGCGCAGGGCGTCGCGTTCCGCCCGGTGCCGCTCGGGGACGGAGAAGGTGTAGAGGCGCCAGAGCCCGTCCCAGGGGGCGAGCCCGGCGTCCTGGGCGTAGGCGAGCGCGACGAACCGGACGTCCAGGTCCGAGCGGAGCCGGCCCGCGTCGGTCAGGACGAGCCGGCCCTTGCGGCCCCGCCCCTCCTGCCGCAGGACGCCCGCCGCCTCCAGCCGCCGTACGGCCAGCCGTACCGGCTGGTCCGACAGGCCGGCCGCCGCGGCGACGTCGTAGACGTAGTCGAGCGGGGCGGTGCCCTGCGGGTCGAAGCAGGCCTCGACGACCGTGCGCGGCGCGGGTCGGTACGGCGCGGCGTTGTCTGCGGACACGGGAGACCTCGGTTCTCGATCACGGGGCCCGGGGCTGGGGCCGTCCGGTCAATGTGCCACATCCGGCACGCGGGGCCTCAGGCGCCTTCCCAGGGGTAGCCGTGGCGGCGGAAGGCCGAGGCGATGGCCGCCTTCCCGCCCTCGACGTCGTCGTCGAAGAGGACCCGGCCGACCGGCGACTCGATCCGCACCTTGCCGCCGTGGCGGAAGACGCCGCCGACCTGGTCCCGGGTGATCACCCGGCTGTCGTCGCCCTCGACGACGGTGATGCTCTCGTCCGAGATGCGCAGCGTGGCGGCGTGGTAGGTGACGAACATCCCGACCACGAGCCCGACGGCGGCAAGCGCCACCGGTCGGCCGATCACCATGGCCGGGGAGGTGAACGAGCCCAGGAAGCGCACGGTGTCCGCGTAGGGGATCGGGTGCCGGGCGGCGAACTGGAGCAGCCACGGGACGGCGAAGCCGAGGCCGGCGCCGACCGCGCCGCAGAAGGCCCAGATGACCACCTTGGTGTCGAGGGGCATCCGGAGCTCGGTCAAGGCGGACTGGGCGCCGGTATCGTTCGTCACATGGACGACCGTAGCAGATTCAATAGGTTAAGGGCATGGTCGGAGGCGCTCCGGGACGGGGCGGCGGCCCCGGTGTCACGTTTCCGACGGCTCCCCGGTCCATCTGTCGGGCGCGGTGGCCGCAGTCCGCGCCGCCGCCGACCGAGAGAGGGGACATGACCATGGAGACCCTGACCGTCCGACGCGTCATCGCCGCACCGATCGAGGACGTGTTCGACTGGTGCGCCACCACCACCAACTACACCCGCTCCCCGCTCATCCTCCGGGCCCGCCTGGCCCGGCCGGGGGCCGGTGCGCCGTACGGCGTGGGGGCGGTGCGGGTGCACACCTGGGCGATCGGCTGGTTCCGCGAGCGGGTCACCGCGTACAACCGGCCGTACGGCTTCGACTACACGGTCGAGCGCAGCCTGCCGCCGTCCCGGCACGAACTCGGCCGGATGACCTTCACCGAGGTCCCCGGCGGGACCGAGGTCGCGTGGACGACCACCTTCCAGGTCCGCCTGCCCTTCGGCGCGGCCCTCACCCGGGCCCTGGCCAAGCCGGTCATCGCCCACACCTTCGGCCGCATCCTCGCCGCCGCCGACGCCGACCTCACCGCCGGCCGCCGGCGGGCCGGGAACGGCGACGCCGGGTGACGGCGGCGCGCGTGGTCGTGGTGGGAGTGCCTCCCCGCCCGGCGTGAACGCCGGGCGGGGGCGGGGGAGTTCAGGGCTGCGGGGCGGTGGTGGTGATGGTGATCAGGTGGGAGGTCCAGTCGGTCATCTCGCCGACGTAGAGGGTGACGCTCCAGCTGTCGTTGCGGGAGAGGCAGGTGGCGATGCCCTGGCCGCCGCCCGGCCCGATGCAGATCCGGATGAAGTCCCGGTGGGCCTCCCGGACGGGGAGCTTGCGGACGCGCTCCCAGAGGACGGGAAGGGCGTGGTCGAGGCTGGGGAAGTCGGTGGGGAGCATGACGCCGGCGATCCCGGCCCGGACGGCGCTCACGCGGCGTCCGCCTCGGGGGAGACGTGGCACCAGACGAACTTCCCGACGCCACCCTTGCGCTGGCAGCAGCCCCACTGGGTGGCCAGCTGCTGGACGAGGAACAGGCCCCGGCCGGTCTCGGCGGAGGTGGAGGCGGGGCGGAGGGAGGGCTTCTCGCTGTCGGCGTCGTGCACCTCGATGCGGAGGGTGTCGTCCGGGAGGAGTCGGAAGCGGACGAAGATCAGCCGGTCACGCGGGGCGCGGCAGTGCCGGACGGCGTTGGTGACCAGCTCGCTGACCAGCAACTCCCCGGTAAAGACGAGGAGTTCGCCGGAGGGGTGGGGGAGGAGGAAGTCGTGGAGCTCCCAGCGGGCGGCGCGGGGGGCCTTGCGGTGCCGGGGCAACCAGCAGGTTCGCTCGGCGGGGATGGGGGAGGGGGAGAGGTCTTCAGGCATGGCGGGGCCACCTCTGGAGTGTGCAGGTGAGAGCGACTGAAGAAGGCATGGGGATGCCCGGGTGACTAGCCCGCCATGATCACAATGTGTCGACATGCGAGCTACGGTGAGTAGCATGCTCCTGGGGACTTCCAAAGTGCAAGTCCCCACTTTGGAAGTGATCAAAGATTGTTGTCGGTGCCTGACGGGGGCAGACTGACAGCTCACAGAAGTGGGGAGGTCGCGGCGGTGCCCGTGAACAAGAACCCGACGGTTCGGCAGCGGCGGCTGGCTCGAACACTCAAAGAGCTGCGAACCGGGGCTGATCTGACGATTGCCCAGTCGGCTCGGCAACTTGCGTGTGCCGAGAGCAAGATCAGCCGAATTGAGGCCGCTCAGTCAGGCGTTCGGTTGGTGGATCTCCGGCTGCTGCTTGATCTGTACGGGGTGACGGACCCAGCGGCTCGAAGTCGGTTGGAGGCGCTGTCGCGCGAAGGCCGTCTGCGAGGATGGTGGGATCGGTACTCGGACACGCTGTCGCCGCTCTATGCCGACTTCATCGCACTGGAATCCGATGCGTCGGACATGTACAGCATCCAGACGTTCCTGGTGCCGGGGCTGCTGCAAACAGAGGACTACACACGTGCGGTGGTCCGCGCGCAGATAGAGGACGCTGGTGCGGAGCAGGTCGAGCGCCTCACGAAGGTCCGCCAGGAGCGGCGCGCAGTGCTGATGAGGGAAGCGCCGCTTCGTATGTGGGTCGTTCTGTCGGAATCCGTGCTGAAGCACCGGATCGGTGGCCGCGCGGTCATGCAGGAGCAGCTCGACTTCCTGGTTGCCAGCGCCGAACAGCCGAACATCAACATCCAGGTCCTGCCGGAGGAATCGGATGTCCATGCGGCGCTCTTCGGCCCCGTCGCCATCTTGAGCTTCCCTGAAGCGACCGAAACGGACGTGGTGTACGTCGACAGCCTGCTCAGCACGCTCTACATCGAGGAGCCGGAGGAAGTGTTCAAGTACACCAACCTGTTCCGCCGTGCCCTGGCGGAGTCGCTGCCGCGTACCGAATCGGTCGCACTCATCGAGCGTGCAAAGGACAAGATCTAGAAATGGTGAGTACGTTCCCGCCGGTTGCTGCTGTTGCCGGCCTTGAATGGCGTAAGTCGTCGTACTCGGGTGCGCAGAGCGACTGCGTCGAAGTGGCTGTGGGTCTGCCCGGCGCGGTACCGGTTCGTGACTCGAAGGACTCGGGCGGGCCGGCGCTGCTCTTCCCGGCAGATGCCTGGTCGTCCTTCCTCGCTGGGGTCAAGGCCGGGGAGTTTTCGACCAACTGACATGACAGAGGTGCCCCGCACGGCCACGGCCGTGCGG
>NZ_JBHUAL010000099.1:0-32382 GCF_042789775.1 Kitasatospora sp. NPDC056800
GGCCCGGCGCTGCCACGCGCCGGGCCCGTCCGCGTGCTCAGCCGTCGGGCCCGTCCGCTCCGTCGGCGCCGAGGGTGAAGCCGATCACCGCGCCGCCGCCCTCCCGGTTGGCGGCGAAGGCCGTACCGCCGTGCGAGCGGGCCACCTCGTGCACGATGGCCAGGCCCAGGCCGGAGCCGGGCAGGCCGCGGGCGGCGGTGGCCCGGTAGAAGCGGTCGAAGACCCGGTCGAGGTCGGCCGCGTCGATGCCCGGGCCGCGGTCGCGCACCTCCACCCGCGGGCCGCGCACCACCACCTCGATCGGGCCCGTCCCGGCGGGGTCGAACTTGGCGGCGTTGTCCAGCAGGTTGCCCACCGCGCGGGCCAGCGCGTCCGGCCGGGCGGTGACCACGGTCGCGTCCGCGTCCACCACGACCTCCCGGTCGCCGCGCCGCCGGGCCTGGGCGGCGGCCTGCCGGACCACGTCGGCGAGCAGCACCTCGGTCGGCTGCTCGTCCGCCCTGCGGTCGGCCGCGAGCGCCACCAGCTCCTCCACCAGCTGGGTCAACTCCCGGGTCTCCTCGACCAGATCGGCCATCAGCGCGGTGCGTTCGGCGGGCGGCAGCCGGTCCAGGCTGGGGAGCACCGAGAGGTTGGTGCGCAGGCTGGTCAGCGGGGTGCGCAGCTCGTGCCCGGCGTCCTGGACCAGTCGGCGCTGGTTCTCCTTGGCGGTGGCGAGCCGGCCCAGCATCCGGTCGAAGGCCCGGCCGAGCCGGCCCACCTCGTCCGTGCCGGCGGCGGGCACCGGGACGTCCAACCGCCCACTGGCGGCGACCAGTTCGGCCGCGTGGGTGAGCCGGACCAGGCGCCGGGTGATCCGTCGGGCGAGCAGCCGGCCGGCCCCGCCGGCGAGCACCGCGACGATCGCCACCAGAGCGACCGTACGGGTCCGCAGGGTGGTCAGCAGCTTCTCGGTGGGCCCGACCTGCTGGATGATCTGGACCGCCCCGCGCCGGCCGCCGAGCGAGACCACGCCGACCCGGTAGGCCTCGCGGTGCTCGTGGCGCAGCCCGATCGAGGTGCGGCCCGGCTGGTCGGCGTGGGCGAGCTCGTGGTCGGACGGGCTCGGCGGCAGGTCGAGCCGGGCGGTGCCGGGCAGCACCGCGCCGTCGGGGTCGAGCGACTGCGTGGTGACCCGGATCGGGCGGACCAGGTCGGCGCTCAGGCCGCTCGGGCCGGCGAAGTCGCCCGGGAAGAGCACCTCCCGCTGGACCTGGCGGCCGACGGAGTCGACGGCGGCGCCGAAGTCGGCGGTCTCGTCGTCCCGGATCAGCCGCGCGGCGGCGTCGTAGCCGAGTGCGCCGATCAGCACCGCGACCAGCGCGGCGATCGCGGCGAAGGCCAGCGCGAAGGTGGTGGGCAGACCGGGGCGCGGCAGCCGGGGGAGACGGGGGAGCCGGCCGGTCGGGCGCGGCGGCCGGGGGAGGCGGCGGGCCGGGCGCGGGAACCGGGGGAGGCGGCGGGCCGGGCCGGTCACGGCTCGCGCAGCGTGTAGCCGACGCCGCGGACGGTGTGGATCAGCGGCGCCAGGCCGGGGCGGTCGAGCTTGCGGCGCAGGTAGCCGATGAACACCGCGAGGTTCTTCGAGCCGGGGCCGAAGTCGTAGCCCCAGATCCGCTCGTACAGGGTGGCCTGGTCGAGGACGGCGCCGGCGTGCCGGGCGAGCAGCTCCAGCAGGTCGAACTCGGTGCGGGACAGTTCGAGCTCCTGGGCGGCGCGCCAGGCCCGGCGGGCGGGCGGCTCGATCCGCAGGTCGGCGACGGTCAGCACCTCGGTGGCGGACTCCGGCGGACGGCGGCGCAGCATGGCGCGCAGGCGGGCGAACAGCTCGTCCACGTCGAAGGGCTTGACCAGGTAGTCGTCCGCGCCCGCGTCGAGGCCGGCGATCCGGTCCGGCACCTCGACCCGGGCGGTGAGCATCAGCACCGGGGTGCGGTCGCCGGCCGCGCGCAGCCGGCGGCAGACCTCCAGGCCGTCCGGCTCGGGCATCATCACGTCGAGCACCAGGACGTCCGGGCGCTGCTCCGCGAGGACGGCCAGGGTCTGGGTGCCGTCGGCGGCGACCCGCACCCGGTAGCCCTGCAGCATCAGCGCGCGGGCGAGCGAGTCGCGGATGGCCCGGTCGTCCTCGGCGATCAGCACGGTGTGGGTCATGGCGGAGATTCTCCCTGGCGTGCTCACGGCGGTTTCGGGCGGGGGCGGGGTGTCCGGGCCCGCTCCGCGGCCGCTCCGGGGCGGTCCGTGACGGCCGGGGCTGTCGCGCGGTGCTTCGCGGGCGTACGGTGGCCGTACGGTGGCGCGCCGCCGGGTGGGCCGCCTGATCCGAGTCGGCACGCCCTGCCGGAGGCCGCGATGGCAGACCGGATGGCCTTCTTCACCACCCCGCGCGAGGAGCGGGTGCGGCGTGATGCGCGGGAGCGGCTGGGGGACTGGCGGGAGGTGTACCGGCCCGGCCCGCTGCTGCCGGTGGTGGGCGGGCAGGCGGGGCGGTGCATGGACTGCGGGCTGCCGTTCTGCCACAGCGCCTGTCCGCTCGGGAACCTGGTGCCGGAGTGGAACCGGCTGGTGGCGGAGTCGGGGACGGGTTCCGGGGAGGGGACCGGAGCGGGCGCGGAGGTCGGCGCGGCGGCCGGCGCGGATTGGCGGGCGGCCGCGGCACGGCTGCTGGCGACCAACAACTTCCCGGAGTTCACCGGGCGGCTCTGCCCGGCGCCCTGCGAGAGCGCCTGCGTGCTGGCCATCGACGGCGCGGCGGTGACGATCAAGAACGTGGAACTGGCGATCGCCGACCGCGCCCTGGACGCGGGCTGGGACGGGCCCCGGCCGCCCGACCGCGCCGAGCGCTCCGGTGGGCGGAGGGTCGCGGTGATCGGCTCGGGCCCGGCCGGGCTGGCCGCCGCCCAGCAGCTGACCAGGGCCGGGCACGCCACCACGGTGTACGAGCGGGCCGACCGCGCGGGCGGGCTGCTGCGGTACGGCATCCCGCCGTTCCGGCTGGAGAAGCACCGGCTGGAGCGCCGGCTGGACCAGCTGCGGGCCGAGGGCACCGACTTCCGCACCGGGGTGTGGGTCGGCCGGGACGTCCCGGGCGAGGAACTGCGGGCCGGGTACGACGCGGTGGTGGTCGCGGTGGGCGCGACCGCCTGCCGGGAGCTGCCGGTGCCGGGGCGGGAGCTGACCGGGGTGCACCAGGCGATCGAGTACCTGACCTGGGCGAACCGGGTGGACGAGGGCGACTGCCCGGTCTCGCCGCTGTCCGCCGAGGGGCGGCACGTGGTGATCGTCGGCGGCGGCGACACGGCGGCGGACTGCCTGGGGACGGCGCTGCGCCAGCGCGCCGCCTCCGTCACCCAGCTGGACATCAACCCGCGGCCGCCGCGGGACCGGGCCGACGGGCAGCCCTGGCCGGTGTACCCGAAGGTGTACCGGGAGACCACCTCGCACGAGGAGTCCGGTGCGGCGGAGGCCGGGCCCCGGGTGTTCGCGGCCGCCACCGTCGGCTTCGAGCCCGGCCCGGACGGCCGACTGGCCGCCGTCCGCTTCGCCGAGGCCGAGCCCGCCGACCGCAGCCCGCGGGCGGGCACCGAGCGGAGGCTGCCGGCGCAGCTGGTGCTGCTCGCGCTGGGCTTCACCGGGCCGGACCCGGACCGGCCGCTGTTCGCCCAACTCGGCCTCGCCACCGGGCCGGAGGGCACCCTGGCCCGGGACGACGGCTTCGCCACGGGGGCGGAGGGCGTGTTCGTCGCGGGGGACGCCGGACGCGGGCAGTCGCTGATCGTCTGGGCGATCGCCGAGGGGCGGGCGGTGGCCGCGGCGGTCGACCGGTACCTGCGGGGGTGGACGGAACTGCCGGCGCCGATCCGGGCCTCGGCGCGGGCGCTCACGGTGTGAGACCGGGAGCACCCGCGCCGGTCGGGGTGGTGAGGGTGGTCGGGGCGGGTGTCAGAACTGCGGGAGGCGGCGGAGGAACACGTCCTCGGCGTTGTTGGTGTCCCCCGGGACGAGGGTGCTGTCGGACGAGGTGAACACCACCGCGGTGCCGAAGGCGTCGGGGAACGGGGCGTACGAGGAGCCGGTGGTCTGGGAACCGTCGCCCGCCACGCTGACCCGCTCGGTGCGGCCGGTCCACAGGTCGCGCCGGAACACGTCCTCGGCGTTGTTGGTGTCGCCGGGGACGAGGTTCTCCGCCGCCGAGCTGAAGTAGACCCACCGGCCGTCCGCCGTCAGCCGGCCGCCGAAGGAGTCGAGGGTGGTCTTCGTCCCGGGCAGGCCGACGCTGACCAGTGTCTCGGTGCCCTGCCGGAGGTCGCGGACGTACAGCTCGAAGTGGCGGTCCCAGGAGGTGTCGCCGTGGACGACCCAGGAGGAGTAGACGGCGTAGCGGCCGTCCGGGCTGATCGACGGGTCGGCCGCGCCCTTGTAGCCGCCGTCGGGGGCCGAGGAGGCCAGGCTGGTCCGCCCGGCGCGCAGGTCGCGGACGTACAGCGGGTAGAGGCGCGGCTTGACGAGCTCCGGGCGGGTGTCCGCGCGGGCGTCTGAGCGGGTGTCCGGGCGGGAGTCTGAGCGGGCTTCCGGGCGGAGGGAGTCGGCGGCGAACTCCTCGTCGGAGCCGGCCCTGAGCTCGGCGACGGCGGCCGGGGAGAGGGTGTCGGGCCGGCCCGGGCCGATGAGGTTGGTCGCCTTGGAGATGAAGACGACCGTGCTGCCGTCGCCGCTGATCTCCGGCGAGGCGGAGGAGGCGTCGGCCTCCTTGCCGTCCGCGCCGACGCTGACCAGGCGGGTGTCGCCGGTCCAGAGGTCGGTGACGTAGATGTTGCCGCCGAACCAGGTGACCGTGCCGGGGGCGAGGTCGCTGCGGTTGGACTGGTAGGCGACGTAGCGGCCGTCCCAGCTGATCGAGGGGACGTCGGACACCCGGTCGGTCTGCGGGGCTCCCGGCGCCTTGCCGACGCTGACCAGCCGGGTCTCGCCGGTCCAGCGGTCGTGGACGTAGACGTCCTGGTAGCCGCGGTTGGCGCCGGGGGCGAGGTTCGTGGCGCTGGAACCGAACGCCACGTAACGGCCGTCGCCGCTGATCGCGGCGTGGTGGGCGGCGCCGTCGGCCTGGACGCCGCCCGGACCGGTGTCGACCCGTTCGGTGCGGCCGGTCCACAGGTCGCGGACGAAGACGTCGACGGCGCCGTTGGTGTCGCCGGGCACCAGGTCGGCCGCCTCCGAGGTGAAGACGGCGTAGCGCCCGTCGGCGCTCAGGCCGTGGGCCTGCGAGGCGCCGGTGGCCTGCGCCTGGCCGGGGCCGACGGAGACGCGTTCGGTGCCCGTGCCGCCCGGCCAGGCGGACGGTTGTGTGGTGGACGGTTGTGTGGTGGACGGGGCCGCCTGGGCGGGGGCGGCGACGGTGATGGAGACGGCGGCGGCCAGTGCGGCGGCCGCGAGGGTGCGGGCCGCGCGCAGTGGGCGGCGGATGCGGGTCATCGGGTTCCCTCCCCTGGGATCGGGCCGTGCCGCGTCGGCGGTGGACGCCGAACTCCCCGGCGGCCGGCTCGGGGTGAGCCAACCGCCGGGCGGGGTGGTCGGTCAACGGGTGGGTGCCGGGAGCGGCGCATTCACGCCGGAGGGCCGGGAGGCCGTGGACGCGGTCGCATCGGGTACGTACGGTCTTTGCTACGATCCGGCGAAGCTGGTGTCAGGAGTTGTGCGTACATGGGTCGGAGGGTGTGGGACGTGGGTTCCGACGAGCGGGCGGTGACGTCGGTCGAGGTCCGCTACACCCCGACGGCCGAGGACTTCCGGGAGGCCTTCGCGGCGTGGGAGCGGTGCACGGCGGCCGGACGCCGGTCGCGGCTGGCCGTGTACACGGTGGCCGTCGGCGGGACGGCGGTCGTCGGGCTGCTCGCCGTCCTCGGCGGGACGGTGCTGCGGTTGCTCGCCCTGCTGGTGGCGGTCGTGCTGCTCGTGGTTCTCGCGGGGCCCGCGACGCGGGTGCGGCGGGTGACGAGGACGGCGAGGGAGAAGGGCGAGTTCAGGGTCCTGCTGGACGACCAGGGGGTGGTCGTGAGCACCGAGGCCTCGGTCACCGAGTTCGCCTGGTCGGAGCAGCGGTACTACCTGGAGACGCCCCGGCTGTTCCTGCTGTTGAAGGGCAGCGAGGAGACCGGTGTGCTGACCATGCTGCCCAAGCGCGGGGTCGACGACCTCCGGGGGCTGGCGGAGCTGATCGACCGGCACGCGACGGCGCTCGTCCGGGACTGAGCAGTCGTGGGGTGGGTGCGGCGGGCGCGTCACGGGGTGGGCTCCGGCGCGACCGGCCCGGTGCGGTGCGCCCGCTGGTCGTAGCGCCAGAGTGCGGGGAGCGCGGCGGACACGGCGGCCGAGCTGCCGAGGCAGAGCAGGCCCCCCGTGCGCAGTGCCGCCCGGATGCCCTGGCGGGCCGCGAGCCCGCCCGCCCGCAGGTCGCCCAGGGCCGGCCCGGCGGAGCCGATCAGCATCTCCAACCCGGCCGCTCGGCCCCGGAGTTCGTCCGGAATGGACTGGTTCCAGATGGCGCTGCGGAAGGTGTCGCCGACCCAGTGCGCGCCGCCCGCGACGGTCAGGCAGAGCAGGACGGCCCACAGGCCCGGGGCGAAGGCGGCCGCCGCCGTCGCCGCGCCGACCAGGGCGGCGGAGAGCAGGACCAGCCGGCCGTGCCGGTGCACCCGCTCCGCCCACCCGCCGGTCGCGGCGGCGATCAGGCTGCCGGCCGCACCGGCCGAGTAGAGCAGGCCGAGCGCCCAGGTGGCGTCCAACTCCGCGGCCAGGAACGGGAAGAGCGCGGTGGGCAGGGCGAAGACGGTGGCCGCGAGGTCGGCCAGGTAGGTGCCGACCAGATCGGGCCGCCGGGCCGCGTACCGGGCGCCGTCGAGGAACTCGGTGAGCTGCGGCGCCTCGGCGTCCCGTTCCGAGGGGATCGGCCGGACCCGGGCGAGCAGGGCGATCGAGAGCAGGAAGGTGCCGAGGTCGACCAGGTAGGCCGCCGGGACGCCGGCGGTCGCGATCAGCAGGCCGGCCGCCGCCGGGGCGGCCACGCCGCCGATGCTCCAGCGCAGGGACAGCAGGGCACCCGCCGCCACCAGCTGGTCCTGGGGCACCAGGCGGGGGACCATCGCCTCGACCGAGGGCTGCTGGATGCCCTGGATCGCCGCCGCCACCCCGGCGGCGACGTAGAGCGGCCAGACGGCGGGGGTGCCGAGCAGCGCGTTGGCCAGCAGTAAGGCGCTGAGCGCGGCCAGGGCGACCTCGGTGGCCAGGGCGACGGTGCGGCGGTCGGCGCGGTCGGCGAGGACGCCGCCGTAGAGGCCGAACAGGATGGCGGGCACGAGCTCGACCGCGCCGACCGCGCCCACGGCCAGCGGCGAGCCGGTGAGGTCGGCGATCTGGAGCGGGATCGCGGTCATGGTGAAGATCGAGCCGAGCAGGGTGACGGTGCCGGAGGTCCAGGTCAGCCGGAAGTCCCGGGAGGAGCGCCAGGGGGCGGTGTTCGGCAGCAGGCGGGACCAGGGGCGGTCGGGGCTGGAGGTGGGGTTCGGTCCGGAGGTCGGGTTCGGGTCGGCGCTTGGGTCGGGTCCGGAGGTGGGGTTCGGGTTGGAGGTCACGAGGGGTGGGATCCCTTCGCGGTCGTCGGCGTCGCGACGGCCGTCCTTATCGCTGATAAATTCCAGCTCGGGAACTTATCGGCGATAAGGTGGGCTTGGCAAGCGGATAACCCAGGAGGGCGATCGGATGGCGCTGCAACGCGACGAGGTGGTGCGCACGGCGCTGCGCCTGCTCGACGAGGAGGGCATCGACGGGCTGACCACCCGCCGGCTCGCCCGTGAACTCGGCGTCCAGTCACCAGCGTTGTACTGGCACTTCAAGAACAAGCGGGAACTGCTCGACCTGATGGCCGAGGCGATGCTCGCCGAGGCCCTCCCGCCCGACCGCGAGCCGGACCCGGCGCACTGGCCCGAGTGGATCGCCGCCGACGCCCGCGCCAAGCGCGGCGCCCTGCTCGCCTACCGCGACGGCGCCCGGGTGCACGCCGGCACCCTGCCCAGCGAGGACGAACTCCCGGCGGTCGAGGCCCAGTTGGCCGCCCTGTGCGGGGCCGGGCTGCGCCCGCGCACGGCGCTGCGGCTGCTGCTGACCGTCGACCGGTACATCATGGGCTGGGTCACCGAGGAGCAGGCCTGGCGGCAGGACACCGCGGACCGCGACCGGCCGCCGTTCCCGGACGAGGCACTGCGCGAACTGCCGCTGCTTCGCGAGGCGGTGGACGTGCTGCGGATGACCGACCACGACGCGGACTTCGAGTACGGGCTGCGGGTGCTGATCGAGGGGTTCCGGGCGGAGATCGCGCGGGAGGCGGCGGAGGGCGCTCCGGTGTCGGCGGAGGGCGCTCCGGCGTCGGAGGTCCGGGCCTCGGAGGGCCGGGCGCAGGAGGGCCGGTCGTCGGACGGGCCGGCGTTACTGGACTAGCGTGACGTCCATGACCACCCTTGATCCCCGCAGTACGGCCCTGGTCCTGATCGACCTGATGGACCGGATCGTCGCCAACCCGCTCGCGCCGCGCACCGGTTCGGAGGTGGTGGAGGCCTCGCTGGAGTTGGCCCGGGAGTTCCGGGCGGCGGGCGCGCCCGTGGTCGCGGTGCGGGTCGAGCGGCCGAACGTCGCCGAGCAGCCGCCCGGGAGCGGGCTGGTCGCGGAGGTCGCGGCGGTGGCCGACGAGGTCGTGGTGAAGCGCACCATCGGCGCCTTCCAGGGCACCGGCCTGGACGGGCTGCTGCGGGCGCGGGGCGTGGAGACCCTGGTGTTCACCGGGATCGCCACCAACCTCGGCGTGGAGTCCAGCGCCCGGGCCGCCGGCGACCACGGGTACCGGCTGCTGTTCGTCGAGGACGCGATGGCCGCGCTCACGGCGGAGGAGCACCGGGCGTCGGTGGAACTGGACTTCCCGCGTCTCGGAGAGGTCGTCGTGGCGGCGGACGTGCGGTTGGGGTGAGTCGGCGGGGGCGGGGCTACGGCCGGGCGGGGTTTTAGCCGGGCGCGGTGCAGGGCTGCTACGGCCGGGCGAGGCGGAGGGCTTCGCGCAGCCGTCCCTCCGAGGCCGTGAGCAGGCGCGCTGCGGTGGGGGCGTCCACGTCCGCGAGCAGGGAGAGGATGGCGTCCTTGACCCGGCCGCCGGTCGCGCTCAGGGCGCGGTCGACCGCGGTCCCGTCGGCGCCGGTCGCCTCGGCGACGATCCGTCGGGCACGGTCGCGCAGCTTGTCGTTGGTGGCGCGGAGGTCGACCATCAGATTTCCGTACGTCCGGCCGAGCCGGACCATCACGGCCGTGGACAGCAGGTTGAGCACCAACTTCTGCGCCGTGCCCGCCTTGAGCCGGGTCGATCCGGCCAGCACCTCGGGGCCGACCTCCACCTCGATGCCCAACTCGGCCGCGGCCGCGAGCGCCGAGCCGCGGTTGCACGCCAGCCCGACGGTCAGCGCCCCCGCCGCGCGCGCGGCGCGGACGGCGGCCAGCGGGTAGGGCGTACGGCCGGAGGCGGAGACGCCCACCAGGGTGTCGGCGGAGGTGAGGGCGAGTGCGGCCACATCGGCCTCGGCGAGGTCGGTGCGGTCCTCGGCGCCCTCGGCCGCCGCCGTGACGGCCGGGCGCCCGCCCGCGATCAGGCCGATGACCAGCGCCGGGTCGGTGCCGAAGGTCGGCGGGCACTCGACGGCGTCCAGCACGCCGAGCCGCCCGGCCGTCCCGGCGCCCGCGTAGACCAGCCGGCCACCACGCGCCATCCGGGCGGCCACGGCGTCGACCACGGCGGCGATCCGCTCCAACTCCCCGGCGACGGCCTCGGGCACCGTGCGGTCCTCGGCGTTCATCAGCCGGAGCAGCTCGACTGTGGGCAACTCGTCGATCGCGGCCCACTCGGGGCGGATGGTCTCGGTCGCGGGAACGGTGTCACGACTCATGCGCCCGCCTCGCTTCGTGCGGCCGTGGCATTCGCCTGGGCATGTCGTCCGATGATTCGCTCGTTCATGCGGCCAGCCTCCCCGGGTGCGGGGCGCCCGAATCCGGGCAAGCGTGGATGGAGGGCATGAGGGGGCCGGAGGGAGGCGCAGGCGGTCTGGCCCTCGCTGCGGCCGTACTTCGACGAGCGGGTGCCGGCGGAGGCCCGGACGCTCGGGCTGCCGGGTGAACCGGCCGCACTGGGGGCGCTGGTCGGGCCGGCGGACCAGGCCCGGTTGGCGGCGGCGCTGACCAGGGCGAGTCTGGCGCACGTGGGCGCCGGCTGAGGGGTGGGTCGTCCGGAGGGTGGGTGGGGGTCAGGCCATCCAGAAGAAGACCGCCGTCATCCGCCGCTCGGCCAGGTCGGTGCCGTAGTAGCCGGTGGCGCTGTGGATCAGGTTGGCGTGGTAGAGGAGCAGCTGGTTGTAGCGGTTGGGGACGCGGACGTCCTCGGTGAAGTGGTCGCCGGGAACGTGGCGGGTGCCGAGTGCCTCGACCAGGTTGTTGTGCGGGGCGTTGACCAGGTTGCCGCCGAGGCGGCCGCCGGGGAACTGCTGGCGGTAGAAGCTGGTGCCGGCGTGCTTCGGGGCGCCGGGGCTGAGGTAGAGGACGGCGGCGTAGCGGCAGAGCGCGCGGGAGTCGGTGTGGGGGCGGGATTCCGATTCCCCGGCGCCGACGACCTGGACGCAGTTGTGGTTGAGTGTGCCGCCGCCCGGGGTGCTCTGCACCCAGAGCCGGGAGGCGCCGGTGGCCTTGCGGACCAGCGACTCGACCCGGGCCAGTTCCCCGGGTTCCAGGCCCGGCATGGTGCGCAGCCCTGGCCAGGTCTCGGGGCGGTGCGGGTAGCCCTCGGTCCAGTCCCCGCGGGCCAGACAGCGCTCCCGGACGGCGTCCGGGTCGGGCAGCACGTTGTCCAGGACCCAGTAGTCCCGGCCCCGGGTGGGCTTGCGGTAGGGCAGGACCGGCAGGGTGGTGGGCCTGATGGGCTGTGAGGGCATGGGCCGACGATAGAGGCGGCCATCGCCAACCTTCTGCCGTGAGCAGGTCAACCTTTCGTCAAGGGTGCTCCGGCCCGGACACGTGGTTCAGCCCCTGGTCGGAGGCCGGGCCCGCGGCCTAGGCCTCCCGTACGGCGAAGCTCCCGAGGGCGCCCTCCAGACGGTCGTAGGCCCGGACCGCCGAGGGGCGGACGGCGGTGGCGATCGCCGCCTGCTCCTCGCCCGCCAGGGTGCGGCGGAACACCTCGGCGAACACCGCGCGGTCGACGGCGGCGAGCAGCGCGGCGGCGACGCGGCACTCGAAGCCGACGGGTCTCTCGTGCACCGCCTCGGCCAGCGCCTCGGCGAGCGCCGTCTCGCCCTGCTCGTGCAGCTCGCGCAGCCGGGCGCCCAGGGCGGGGCTGTCGAAGACGGTGCGGGCGAACTCCGGGCCGGAGAAGCCGAGCCGGGCGTCGTGCCGGTCGAGCCCGGCGAGGCAGTCGCGGCGCAGCGCGGCGAGCGCGGACTCGCCCGGCGCGCGCCCCGCGACGGTCGCGGCGAGCCGGACGACGAGCTCCTCGTGCAGGTCGAAGAAGAGGTCCTCCTTGCGCGGGAAGTGGTTGGTGACGGTCATCTTGGCGACGCCCGCGGCGGCCGCGACCTCGGCGATGGTCGTGCGGTCGAAGCCCTGCTCGATGAAGAGCCTGGTCGCGGCGTGCGAGATCGCCTCGCGGGTGCGGCGCTTGTTGAGCTCGCGCAGGCTCGGCGTGGTCGCGTTCTCGGTCATGCCGGGAGCGTAGCGCAGGTTGCTGGGTCGGGTACAGGAATTAGGCTTGACCCAATCAGTGGGTCCGGCCTAAGTTCTTCTCGGGCGGCCGGAGCGGCTGCCCGGGTGAGCGTCCGAGAGTGTGCCGAGCGAGCGTCGGGGTGCCGCACGCGGGTTCGGGGGGCGCTGGCCCGACTGCGACTAGGGGAGGGGCGCATGACGACATCCGTCGCCGCGAAGGACCAGCCGGGAGGAGTCCGGGAGGGGGCACCGGAGCCGATTCCGGCGGGCCTGTGGAAGATGGCCTCGGTGCTCGCGCTGGGGCCGGTGCTCGCGCTGTTGGACAGCACGATCGTCAACGTCGGCATCGACTCCGTCGGCCGCGATCTGCACGGCTCGATCGCGGAGATGCAGTGGGTGGCCACGGGGTACCTGCTGGCGATCTCGCTGACCATGCCGCTCTCGGGTTGGGCCGCCGGCCGCTTCGGGGGGCGGCGGGCGTGGCTCGCCTCGGTCGTCCTGTTCGTGCTCGGATCGGCACTGTGCGGCCTGGCCTGGTCGACGGGCAGTCTGATCGCCTTCCGGGTGCTGCAGGGGATCGGCGGCGGGATGATTCAACCGCTCGGCCAGGCGATCATCATACAAGCGGCCGGGCCGTCCAGGGTCGGGCGGGTGATGGGCACGCTGATGCTCCCGATCAGCCTGGCCCCGGTCCTGGGGCCGATCCTCGGCGGGCTGGTGCTGGAGCACTTCGACTGGCGTTGGATGTTCCTGCTGAACGTGCCGGTCGGGCTGGTGATCCTGCTGCTCGCCGCCCGCTGGCTGCCGACTGACGAGGCGTCGGACATACCGAAGCCCCGGCTGGACGTGACGGGGCTGGTGCTGCTCTCGCCCGGTCTGACCGGGCTGGTCTACGGGCTCTCGACGATCGGTGACGGCGCGACGGCCGGCTGGGTCGCGCTGGTGGTGGGCACGGTGCTGGTGGCGGTCTACGGCTGGCACGCGCTGCGGGTGGGCCGCAAGGCCGGCCGGGCGCCGCTGATCGACCTGCGGCTGTTCGCCCGGCGCGGGTTCTCCGTGGCGACGGCGAACAGCTTCCTCCAGGGCGCCGCGCTCTACAGCTCGATGTTCCTGGTGCCGCTGTACTACCAGCAGGTGAAGCACGCCGGGGCGGTGGAGGCCGGTCTGCTGCTGGCGCCGCAGGCCCTCGGTACGGCGGTCACCGCCATGCTGGCCGCCCGGATCACCGACCGCTTCGCGCCGCGTCCGCTGATCATGATCGGCATCGCCTGCTCCCTGGTCGGCACGCTCGCGTTCACCCGGCTGGGCAGCGGCTCCGAACCGGCGGCCTGGCTGATCGCCGGCTCGCTGGCGCTGCGCGGCGCGGGCATGGGGCTGATCGCGATCCCCGGCCTGGCGGCGGTGTACGGGAGCGTCGAGAAGGCCCAGGTGCCGGCGGCGGCGGGCGCGGTCAACGTGCTCAACCGGCTCGGCGGGGCGCTCGGCACGGCGGTGCTGACGCTGGCGCTCCAGCAGGCGCAGGGTGGGCACCCCGACCAGCCGGGTGCGGCCTTCGGCGAGACCTTCTGGTGGGTGCTGGCCCTGTCGGCACTCGCCATCGCCCCGGCACTGCTCTACCCGAACACCCGCCCGTCCCGCTGACCGCCGAGCGGCTTCCGACCACCCAAGCATGGAGGTACCCGTGTCCACCCGTCACCCCGGCGCTCTCCGCCTGCTCAGCGTGCACGCGCACCCCGACGACGAGTCCAGCAAGGGCGCGGCCACCCTCGCCCGGTACGCGGCCGAGGGCGTGGACGTCCTGGTCGCCACCTGCACCGGCGGCGAGCGCGGCTCGGTGCTCAACCCGGCCATGGACCGGCCCGAGGTCCGGGCCGACATCGCCCGCGTCCGCCGCGAGGAGATGGCGGCCGTCCGGGAGATCCTCGGTGTGCGCCAGAGGTTCCTCGGCTTCGTCGACTCCGGGATGCCCGGGCCGGGCGAACCGCTCCCGGAGGACTGCTTCGCGGCCCGGCCGGTGGAGCTCGCGGCGGCGCCGCTGGTCGCGCTGATCCGGGAGTTCCGCCCCCAGGTGGTCGTCACCTACGACGAGACCGGCGGGTACCCGCACCCGGACCACGTGATGACCCACCAGGTCACCGTGGCGGCCGTCGAAGCCGCCGCCGACCCGCAGTGCCACCCCGGGCAGGGCGAGCCCTGGCAGGTATCCAAGCTCTACTACCACCTGGCGCTCTCCCGGGCCTGGTTCCAGGCCCTGCACACGGCCATGACGGAACGCGGAGTCCCCTCGGAGATGGGCGAGCTGCTGGCCGGCTGGCCCGACACCCCGCCCGCCCTGGCCACCACGACCCGGATCGCGTGCGCCGAGCAGTTCGCCGTACGGGACGCGGCGATGCTGGCGCACGCCACCCAGGTGCAGCCGGGTGTGGCCTTCATGGCCCACCCGCGGGACATCGAGCGCGAGGTCTGGCCGACGGAGGACTACCACCTCGCCCGGAGTCTGCTGCCGGAGGCCGGTGCGGCGGCCGCGGCGGGCGGGATCGAGACCGACCTGTTCGCCGGGCTCCGGGCGGAGGTGGAGGGGGAGGTGGGGGCGGGATGAGCCTCACGGTCGGCGTGGCGGTGCGGGCCGTCGCGCTGTGGGCCGTTGTGGGGCGGGTGGTCGTGGTGCTGCTCGGTGACGGGCGGGCTGCCGTCCGTTCAGCACTGGCCGTCGGCGAGCACGAAGAAGCCCGGGCCGGTCTGCTTCAGGGTGTGGGTGACGAAGGTGTTCCAGAGCCCCATGCTCTGGCCCGAGCCCAGCGCGAAGGTCAGGCCGCCGCTCTGGGTGGCACGGCCGGCCAGGACCTGGTCGTAGTTGCTGGCGGTGAAGCACTGGGGCGCGCCCCCGCCCGGGGTGGTCGCCGTCACCGCCGCCGAGCGGGCGCCGACCGTGCCCGAGCCGTCGACCGCCGCCACGGTGTAGCCGTACGTGGTGCCGGCCGCGAGTCCGGTGTCGGTGAAGGCCGTGCCGGTCGCGGTGCCGACCTGGCCGCCGTTGCGGAAGATCTGGTAGGAGGCCGCGCCGTTGACGGTCTGCCAGTCGAGGGCGATCGAACCGGCGGTCGCGCTCGCGGTCAGGCCGGTCGGCGCCGGCAGCCCGGGGTCGGTGGGGCCGGAACCGCCGTCCAGCCCCCAGAACTGCGCGGTGTAGTAGCCGGAGCAGATCGTGTCGAGGAAGTAGGCGCCGGTCGCTCCGCACTGGTCGGCCCCGGAGCCCGGGTGGACGGCCAGGCCGTGGCCCATCCCGCTGATCGTGAACACGGTCACGGCGGGCTTTCCGCTCGCGTCGGCGTAGAGCTCCTGGGTGGTGCCGCCGGGGAGGCTCCGGGTGCCGGTCGGCTGGCGGCCGACGCCCTGGACGTTCGTCCACTGGTCCCGCAGCTCGGTCGCGTTCACCGGCCTGACCACGGTGTCGGCCGTGCCCTGCCAGATCGCCACCCTGGGCCACGGTCCGGTGTAACCCAGGTACGCGGCCCGGACCTTGTCGCCCCACTGGGCCGGGGTGAGCCCCTGGTCGGAGTTCTGGCAGCCGGAGGCGGCGGCCTGGGTGGCGGCGCAGTGGGCGGGCAGTCCGGAGTCGATCGCCCCGCCGGCGAACACGTCGGGATAGTCGGCCAGCAGGTCGGCGGCCATCCCGCCGCCGGCCGAGAGCCCGGTGACGAACACCCGACGGGCGTCCGAGCCGTACAGGGACTCGGCCTTGGTGACCATCTCGACCACCGACCTGGCCTCGCCGACGCCCCGGGCGGCCTTGCCCGCGTCGAACCAACTGAAGCAGGAGAGGCTGTTGTTGACGCTGCTGGTCTGCGGGAACACCACCGCGAAGCCGTACTGGTCGGCGAACTTGGTCCAGCCCGAGCTGCGGTAGTAGTCGGTGGCGCTCTGGACGCAGCCGTGCAGCGCGACCACCAGAGGAGCGCCGCTGGGCAGCCCGGCGGGGGTGTAGGTGTACATCGCGAGGTTGCCCGGATTGGTGCCGAACCCGGTGACCTGCTGGAAGCTGCCGCTCGCGGCCGCGGCTACGGCTGCGGCTGCGGACGGCAGGGTGGAAACCGTGTCGGAGGCCGCGGCCGCGCCGGGTGCGGCGGTACCGAGCGCGAGGACGGCGGCGGTGAACAACGCCGCGGCGGTGGGGCGCAGTGGCATGGGGACTCCTGGGTGGGGGAGGAGTGGGGGCCGGTCCCGTGCAGCGTGGCGCGCCGGGAGCCCCGGTGCCATGTGGCGGTCATCCGGGGTCCGCCGCCCGGGCATGGCACGGGCCGCCATGGTCCGGCGGCCGCGGCCCCGTACCCACCGTGCGCCGTAAGGCACTTGAGGCAGGCGGCCGGACCAGGCAGGTTGATCCCATGACCACCGATGAGATTGCCGCCGAGGGCCCCCAGCCCACGAACGGCCCGGAGCAGCGCACCCGGACCCACACCTGGACGCCCGGCCCGCCGATCGCCGAGTTCACCCACCTGAGCGGAGAGGAGATCCTGCTGGAGTGGATCGCCGGGCGGATCCCGGAGCCCTCGATCTGTAGCACCATGGGCTTCCACCTGACCGAGGTGAAGCCGGGGACGGCGGTGTTCCGGGGCGAACCCGGAGAGCACCTGCACAACCCGATGAACACCGTGCACGGCGGCTACCTGGCGGCTCTGCTCGACTCGGCCCTCGGCTGCGCCGTGCTGAGCAGGCTGCCGACCGGGGTGGGCTACACCACCACCCAGCTCAACGTCCACATGCTGCACCCGCTCTTCGCCGACTCCGGGACGCTGCGCTGTGAGGGCGTGGTGCTGCACCTGGGCCGGACGATGGCGACGGCGGAGGCCAGGGTGGTGGGCGCGGAGAACGGCAAGCTCTACGCGCACGCCACCACCACCTGCGCGATCCTGGCCCCCCGCCCGGCGGCCTGACCGCCCGGAGGCCTGACCGAGCGGGTGGCCCGGCCGGGCGGTCGCCGTACCCGCCCCGGAAAGGGCCGGGCCCCGGCCGCTGTGGCGACCGGGGCCCGAACCTGGCAGTCGGAGCAGCCGGAGAGGTCAGAGCGGCAGGAGCCGCTCAGAGTGCCCCGAGCAGGCCGCAGAGGGCGATGAGGCCGCAGATGCCGAAGTTGACCAGCTTGTGGGACAGGAAGATCGCGGCGAACTCGCGGATGGTCGCGCTCGGCCAGTAGTAGCGGGCGGTGGGGGAGCCGAAGACGTGGCCGTTGACGCCGGTCTCGCGGGCGAGCAGGGCGGCCCGGAAGGCGTGGAAGTTGTTGGTGACCACGACGCAGCGGTAGTCGGGCTTGGCCTGTTCCATGATGGCCTTGCTGAACCGCAGGTTCTCCTCGGTGGTGCGCGAGCGGTCCTCCCGTTCGATGTGCTCGGCGGGGAAGCCGTGTTCGACCAGGTAGTCGGCCATCGCGTGGGACTCCGGCAGCTTCTCGTCCGGCCCCTGGCCGCCGGAGGTGATGAGGACCGGCGGGTTGCCGCGGGCGGCCTGCTTCTCGTACACCTCGCGGCCCCGGTTCAGCCGGCTGGCGAGCAGCGGCGGGACGCGCTCGCCGCCGATCAGTCCGGAGCCGAGCACGACCACGAAGTCCACGTCCTGGCGGGGCCGGTGGCGGCCGTAGAGGAAGGCGTAGCCGATGAAGCAGGTGAAGAGGAAGGAGACGTAGCCGATCACCAGGAGCAGGGTGCCGACCACGATGCCCAGTCGGGCCGAGCGGAGGGCGAGGGCCACGAACAGCATCAGGATGACGGCGACGATGCCCAGACCGGCGAGCAGCGAGAGCAGGTTGGCCGGCCGTCTGCCCTCCTTGCGGATCATGGTCAGGCCGTTGGCGATGAGGAACCAGATCAGGGCCACGGTCCCGACGGTCGGCAGGAGGAAGATCGCCACCATCGCGATCTCCACCACCAGGGTGGGGGCTCTGCGCAGTTCGGCGAGCACGGCGAGGGAGAGCAGTGAGACGGCGATGCCGAGCAGGATGGCGTTGCTGAACTGGCGACGGTCGCGTAGTACCCCGAGTCCGAACAGGACGAAGAACAGGGCGGCTGGGGCATAGGCGATCATGCGCCGTATTCTACGGTTGCCGTAGGGCCGGGCCGTTGGCCGGAACGGCCCGACCCCAGGGCTGCGGAGCGCTCAGGCGAAGCGTTCGATCGCGGCCAGGACTGCCTCCCGCATCCGCGGACTCCCCGTGTGCCCGGACTCGTCGATGACCGTGAGCCGCGCGTCCGGCCAGGCCTTGGTCAGCTGCCAGGCGGTGGCGAGCGGTCCGCCGAGGTCCAGTCGGCCGTGGATCAGCTCGCCGGGGATTCCGGCCAGCCGTCCGGCGTCGCGCAGCAGTTGGCCGTCCGGCAGGAAGGCCTGGTGCGAGAAGTAGTGCGCGGTGATCCGGGTGAAGCCCATCAGCGCCTCGGAGGGGCGGTCGGTGTACGCGTTCGGCTTGCCCAGCGACTCGTGGGAGATGACCGCGTCCTCCCAGGTGGCCCAGGCGTTGGCGGCGGCCCGGCGGACGGACTCGTCGGCGCTGTTGAGCAGCCGGCTGTAGGCGGCGAGCAGTTCGGCGGTGTCCCCGTCCCGGTCGGCGGGCGGAAGGAAGTCCCGGAACTCCTCCCAGGGCCCGGGCAGGAAGCGGCCCACGCCCCGGTAGAGCCAGTCGGTCTCCTCGGGGCGGGTCATGGTGACCCCGCAGATCACGATCGCGGAGACCCGTTCCGGGTGCGCCTGCGCGTACGCGAGGATCAGCGTGGAGCCCCACGAGCCGCCGTACAGCAGCCACTTGTCGATGCCGAGGTGCTCGCGCAGCCGCTCCATGTCGGCGATCAGGTGCGCCGTGGTGTTGTGCTCCAGGCTGGTCGACGGGTCGGCGGCGTGCGGCCGGCTGAGCCCGCAGCCGCGCTGGTCGAACTGGACGAGGTGGTAGCGCTCCGGGTCGAAGTACCGTCGGGCGCCCGGGCTGTGGCCGGAGCCGGGCCCGCCGTGCACCACCACGGCCGGCCTGCCGGCCGGGTTGCCGGAGGCGTTCCAGTGGATCAGCTGACCGTCGCCGACGTCCAACAGGCCTTGTGCGTAGGGTTCGTAGAGGGGGTACGGCTCGGGCATCGGTGACTCCTCCGTGGTCGTACGGGCGGGGCCCGGTGAGCCTACCCGTTGCCGGAGGCCGGGGTCCGGCCCGAGGGAGGCGGCGTGGAAGGAGGCCGAGGACCGGGAGGGGCGGCCCCGGGCCCCGGGCTCAGCGCCGCTCCGGCGGCAGCAGGGCCGCGAGGCCGTCGAGGATCCGTTGGACGCCGAACTCGAAGCGGGCGTCCATGTTCGGCTCGGTGAGGTCGTCGGCGAGGTCGACCAGGTTGGGGAAGGTCTCGGCGGGCAGGGCGCGGAACAGGTCTCCGGCGGCGTCGGCGATGTCCCGGCGGCTGGTGCCGAGGACCTCGGAGGCCGAGATCGGCGACTGCTCCTGGAGCACGAAGCCCTGGACGAAGGCGCCGAGCAGGTAGCTGGCCATGGCGGCGTCGGCGTCGGTGAAGCCGGCCGCGCGGAGCCGGTCCAGCTGGTCCTCCATGAGCCCGAGCAGGTTGGGTCCGGGGGCGAGCCGCCCGGCGACGACCTTGGCCGCGTCCCGGGTGCCGAGCAGCAGGCGGCGGTAGCGCCAGCAGTACGCGTGGAACTGTTCGCGCCAGTCGCCCTCGCGCGGCGGGGGCTCGGCGGAGCCCATCACCGCGTCGGTGAGCAGGTCGAGGAGTTCCTGCTTGTTGCGGACGTGCCAGTACAGCGAGGCCGCCTTGACGCCGACCTCGGCGGCGACCTTGCGCATGGACAGCCCGGCCAGGCCGTCCCGTTCCAGGACGCGCAGTGCGGCCTGGGCGAGGGCTTCCCTGGTCAGGGCGGGTGTCGCGTCGTCGGTTCCGGGTGTGTCGGTGTGGTTCTGCGGCATGGCTGTGCGGACGCCTCCGGTGGTGCGGTCGATTCCCGCTTGCAATCTAACACCGTTAGGTGCACTCTGTGGCTGTCACGCCGACCCCTAACACTGTTAGGGGCTCATGATCGGAAGGGAACCCATGGAGAAGTCGAGCGCCCGCCGCAAACGGCTCGCGCTGCTCACGCTCTGCATCGCCATGTTCATGGCCATGCTGGACAACGTCGTCGTCAATGTCGCCCTGCCCCGCATCGGGCAGGAGCTGGACGCCGGGATCAGCGGTCTCCAGTGGGTCGCGGAGGGCTACAGCCTGGTCTACGCCGCACTCGTCCTGACCGGCGGCGCGCTGGGCGACCGCCACGGCCGTACCCGGATGTTCGTACTGGGGCTCGGCCTGTTCACGCTCGGCTCCGCCGTGGCCGCGCTCGCCGGAACGATCGGCGTGCTGGTCGCGGGCCGGATGGTCCAGGGGGTCGGGGCCGCGCTGCTCACCCCCGGCAGCCTGACCCTGCTGGGGCACGTGTTCACCGACGAGCGCGAGCGGGCCAAGGCGATCGGCGTGTGGTCCGGGGTGTCCGCGATCGGCCTCTCGATCGGCCCGGTGATCGGCGGCCCGCTGGTCGAACACTTCGGCTGGGCCAGCGTGTTCTGGATCAACGTGCCGATCGGCGTGGCCGGCGTCCTGCTCGCCGCCAAGGTCCTCCCGGAGATCCCGCCGCGCGCCCGGCGGATCGACTTCGGCGGGTTCGCGCTCTCGGCGGCGGGCCTCGGCCTGCTCGTCTACGCCTTGATCGAGGGCCCCACGCGAGGCTGGACCGACCCCCGGGTGACCGGCTGCGGCGCTGCCGCCGCCGTCCTGCTGGCCGCCTTCCTGCTGCTCGAACTGCGCCTGGCCGAGCCGATGCTGGAGCTGCGGCTGTTCCGGGACGGCGCGTTGAGCGGTGCGCTGCTCAGCGGGTTCATGGTGAGCTTCGGGATGTTCGGGGCGCTGTTCTTCCTGCCGCTGATGATGCAGGGCGTGCTCGGCTGGTCCCCGTCCGGCGCGGGGTACGCCGGGCTGGCGATGACCGCGATGCTGGTGGTCGCCGGGCCGCTGTCCGGCCGGTTCGCCGCCCGGTACGGCCCCCGGCCGCCGATGGTGCTGGGCCTCGCGCTGTGCGCGCTCGGTCTCGGCGGGCTGTCGCTGTACGGCGACCACGCCCGCTACCCGGAGTACCTGTGGACGCTGTTCACGATGGGCTTCGGCATGGGGCTGACCTTCACCCCGGTCTCGGTCGCGGTGCTCCAGCGGGTCGCCCCGGCGCAGACCGGGATGGCCTCGGCGACCGTCAACACCCTGCGCGAGCTCGGCGGCGTGCTCGGGATCGCGGTGCTCGGCGCCGTCCTGACCAACCGGATGACCGACGGGCTGACCTCGGCCCTGCACCGGCTCGGCGTCCCGCCGGAGGCCGTCGGCCCGATCGCGGACGCGCCGACCAGTGCGGCCCACGGCGGTGGCGGCGCGGCCGGCGCACTGCCCGAGCCGGTGCGCCAGGCGGTGGACGGGGCCTTCGTCGACGGCATCCACCTCGCGCTGCGCTGCGGCTCGGCCGCGCTCGCCGTCACCGCGGTCCTGGTCGCCGTCCTGGTCGGCCGGGCCCGCCCGCTCGCCCCGGCGGCCTCCGGGGAGCCGCGGCCGGAGGACCTGGCCGGGGCGGGCGTCGCCTGAGCCGACCGGTGAGGTGCTGTCAGGAGGTCGCGGGAGGTCGCGGAAGGCCGGGAAGGTCACAGGAGGTCGTGCGAGGTCAGCGGATCCCTTCCACCGCCGCCTGCGCCGTGCGGGCCAGTTCGCGCCGGGCGCCCGCCCGGCCGGGCCGGGGCCCGGGCGGCGGTATCGGCGGCAGGAAGGTCACGTCGGCGACCAGCCCGCGGGCCGCGACCACCCGGGCGAGCGAGGTGAGCAGCCCGTCGTCCCCGATGAAGGCGGGCACGCTGGTCGGCCGTCCGTCCGCCAGCCGGTAGCGGATCGTCACCGGCTGGACGTCGGCACCCGCCTCCACCGCCGCCTGGAACAGCGCGGGCCGGAACCGGCCGCTCTCCCGCCCGCACCAGGTCGACCCCTCCGGGAAGACGATCACCGGGTGGCCGGAGCGCAGCACCTCGGCCACCGTCGCGACGGTGTCCGGCAGCGTCCGCAGCCGGTCGCGGTCCAGGAAGACGGTGCCGCCCAAGGCGATCAGCGGTCCGAGCACCGGCCACTTCCGGACCTCGGTCTTGGCCAGCGACCGGCCCGGCCGCCCGGCGGCGAGCAGCGGTATGTCCAGCCAGGACACGTGGTTGGCCACCACCAGCACCCCGCCGTCCGCGCCGGGCCCCCAGCCGTCGGGCCCGGCGAGGTGGACCGTCACCCCGAGGGTGCGCAGCACGACCCGGGCCCAGAGCCGGGCCAGCCGGTTCCGGGCGCGGTCCGGGAGCAGCCGGACCGGCGGGAGGAGCACGACCCCGGCCAGCACCGCCGCCAGACAGGCCGTCAGCCGCAGCGCCCGCCGGGGGTGGGAGACCCTCGGCGGGACGTCGGCCAGGCAGGTCTCGGGCCGGCAGGTCGCGGTGGGCAGCCAGACGCTCACGACGAGGCGCCCGAGGCGGGTCCGCCGGACAGGAAGTGCCGCAGGTAGCGCGGGTCGGTGCGCTCCAGCGACAGCAGCACGTACAGGTCGGCGCAGTCGAAGTCCGGGTCGTACGCGGGCGCGCCGCAGACCCAGGCGCCGAGCCGCAGGTAGCCGCGGAGCAGGGCCGGCAGCGCGCCCCGCTCGGCGCGCGCCACCCCGGTGGCATCCCAGGGACGGTGCGGGGTGACCCGGTACTCCTCGGGCGCCAGGTGCTTGGCGCTGACGGTGTCCCAGACCCGGGCCGCGGTGGCGCCGCCGTCCGCCAGCTCGATCGAGCAGCAGCCGCCGACCCAGGTGTTGCCGGTGTCGGCCAGGTAGCGCGCGATGCCGCCCCACATCAGGTTGATGACGGCGCCGTTGCCCCGGTGGTCCGGGTGGATGCAGGAGCGCCCGAGCTCGACCAGGCCGGGGCGGACCGGCGCGAGCGCGGAGAGGTCGAACTCGCCGTCGGAGTACAGCCGTCCGGCCCGGCGCGCGGCCTCGGGGCGCAGCAGCCGGTAGGTGCCGACGACGGTGCCCTGCTCGCCTTCGCGGACCAGCAGGTGGTCGCAGAACTCGTCGAACGGGTCGACGTCCAGGCCCGCGACCGGGCTGTGCAGTTCGGCGCCCAGCTCGGTGCCGAAGACCTGGTGGCGCAGCCGCTGGGCGGCGCGCACGTCGTCCTCGTCGCGGGCGAGGGAGACGGTGTACGAGGCCGGGGCGGCGGGCCGGTGGGGGCGGGGCGCGGGGACCGCCGGGGCGTCGTGGGTGGTGGTGACTGCGGACGGAGCGTACGTGGGGACGGTGGTCATGGCGGACCCTCCAGGGCAGCACGATCGGCGGTGCCGTGGATCACCAGGGCACCGTCCCGGTCCGCAGGCGGTTGGGCATGGACGCGAACCGGTCCCCGTGTTTCTCTCCGAATCGGTTGGCATTCATGTTGCGGCCCGGAGGACCGCAGATGTGCACCTGTTGAATGGCACCACCCGTGGCCCGGCGGTCATCTGCCCGGCACCGGGCGCTCGTTCGCGGGGGGTGGACAACACGCACCACGGGGGCGTACGGCCGCACCGCACGCCCCCGTTGTCGTGACCCCGCGGTCGTCACGCGGCTGCTGTCACGCCGCTGTCGTCACGATCGCGCCGTCACGCCGCTCGCGTCACGTCGCCGTCGTGACGATCCGACGTGCCGCTGTCGTGACGATCGCGGCGCGCCGCTCAGAACGCCCGCCAGCCCTCCGGGTCGACCCCGCCCGGGACGGCGCCGGCCGGGCCGTACGGCTCGCGGGTGTAGACGAAGGAGCCGACGTCGAGGTGGCTGACCGTGCCGTCGGGGTGGCGGACCACCCGCAGGGTCTCGCCCGCGTAGTAGTTCTCCACACCGGTCCAGGTGCCGTCCGGCTCGGGCCGGAAGCGCGAGCCCCGGCCCCGGCCGGTGAGCGGGGCGAGCTCCAGCACCCGCCCGGGCCGCAGCCGCAGGGCGGCCGGCGCTGCGCCCCAGTACCAGGGACCGGTGAGCTCCAGCAGCTCCGCGTCCACCTCGGCGAGCGGGCGCCACGGTTCGGGCAGCCGGGGCTCCAGGTCGGCGGTGAGCGCGATCAACTCGGCGGCCAGCGACGCGGCGCTGGCACCGCTGGTGGCGTTGGAGAGGGCGTACGCGGCCAGGCCGTCGGTCTCGCTGATCCACAGGCCCGCGGTGAAGCCGGGCATCGAGCCGGTGTGCCCGTACAGCAGCCGGCCCTCGTCGCGGCGCAGTTGCAGGCCGAGGCCGTAGCCGCTGGTCCACTCGGCGTCGTCCGGGGCGACGGCCGGGCGGCGCATCTCGGCGACGGTGTCGGCGGACAGCACCCTGTCGTCGCCGGCCGTCAGGAAGGCCGCCCAGCGGGCCAGGTCGGCGATGGTGGACCAGAGTTGGCCGGCCGGCGCCATCAGCCCGGTGTCGGTGAGCGGCTCGGGCAGCATGACGTCGGCCCAGGGGTGGACGGCGAAGCCCCCGGCGTGCGGGTGCTCGGGCAGCAGCGTGGTGCGGTCCATGCCGAGCGGGGCCAGCACCTCGCGGCGCAGCACCTCGCCCCAGGGCTCGCCGCGCAGCTTCGCGACCAGGGCGCCGAGCAGCGCGTAGCCGGGGTTGGAGTAGTGGTGCACCCGCCCGGCGGGGTGCTTCAGCGGCCGGTCGGCCTCCAGGACGTCGTCGAGGCCGGGCCGCAGCGAGCCCTCGGTCCGCTCCCACCACGGGCCGGGGGTCTCGGCGGTCAGGCCGGAGGAGTGCGCGAGCAGTTGGGCGACGGTCGCGTCGTCGGCGGGGGTGCCGGGCAGGTGGCGGGAGAGCGGGTCGGCGAGGTCGAGCAGGCCCTCGTCGCGCAGCCGCATCACCAGCACGGCGACGAAGGTCTTGGTGAGCGAGCCGATCCGGTACTGGACGTCCGGGGTCGGCGCGTGCCCGTCGACCATGCTGCGGGCGCCGCTCCACACCGGCCGCCCGTCGCGCAGCACCCCGGCGACCATCGAGGGCGTGCGCCCCTCGGCCTGGGCGACGGCGAGCCGGTGCAGCAGGGCTCGGCGGGTGGCGGGCAGCAGCTCGGAGGGGAGGTCGGTCATGTGGGCTTCTGGACTCATCGACATGTGCACGGACAGTAGTCCAGCCCGGCCACGACGCCGACCCAATAATCCCGCGCACGGGCCCAATAACCCCCGCGCCCGGGCCCGGTGACCGGATCAGGCCGGGCCCGGTGAACCGGATCAGCCCGGCAGCGGCGGCAGTTCCGGCCGTTCCAGCCAGGCCTCGAAGAGCGGGCCGAGCGGCGCGGCGGTGTACCGGGCGGCGTGCGCGCGCAGGTCGGCGGTGGCGACCACGCCGTGCCGGTTGGCGCCCGTCCAGTCCCGCAGCATCGCGAAGAACGCGTCGTCGCCGAGCGCCCGCCGCAGCGCGTGCACCACCAGCCCGCCGCGCTGGTACAGCCGGTCGTCGAACATCAGCCTGCGGCCCGGGTCGCCGAGCGTCAGGTCCTGCGGCAGTCCGGCCAGCAGCCGGTGCGCGGCGGCGGCGTGCACGGCCGCGCCCGGGCCGCCGGCGTGCTCGGACCAGAGCCACTCCGCGTACTTGGCGAAGCCCTCGTTGAGCCAGATGTGCCGCCAGTCGGCGATGGTGACGCTGTTGCCGAACCACTGGTGGGCCAGCTCGTGGGCGATCAGCCGCTCGCGCTCCCAGCCGCCGCCGAGGTGGTTGGTGCCGAAGGTGGCGACGCCCTGCGCCTCCACCGGGACGTCCAGCTCCTCGTCCGCGACGACCGCCGCGTACTCGCCGAACGGGTACGGGCCGAAGACCTCGCCGAAGTACGCCGCCATCTCCGGCTGCCGGGCGAAGTCCCGGGCGAAGGCGGCGGCCAGCCGCTCCGGCACGTAGCCGGTCTGCGGCACCGCCGGGCGCACCGCCAGCGGCACCGGCCGGTAGTGCCCGATCGACACCGTCACCAGGTACGTCGGGGTCGGCGCGCTCTGCTCGTACACCCAGGTGGTGCTGGACGCCCGGGTGGTGCGGGTCAGCAGCCGGCCGCTCGCCACCACCGTGAACGGGGACGGCGTGGTGACCGCCAGCTGGTAGGTCGCCTTGTCGGCGGGGCGGTCGTTGCACGGGAACCAGGACGGCGCGCCGACCGGCTGGCTCGCCACCAGCGCGCCCTCGGTCAGCTCCTCCCAGCCCAGGCCGCCCCACGGGCTGCGCACCGGGCGCGGGTTGCCCGCGTAGTGCACCTCGACGGTGAACGCCGCGCCCGGCGCGAGCGCCCTGGCGGGGCGGATCCGCAGCTTGCCGCCGCGGTGGGTGTAGCGGGCGGCCTTGCCGTCGACCAGCACCCGGCCGATCCGGAACTCGGCCAGGTCGAGCGCGAACTCCGCCAGCGCCGCGTCCGCGACCGCGCTCAGCCGGGCCGAGCCGGCCAGCCGGTTGGGCCCGGGCCGGTAGTCCAGCGCCAGCTCGTAGCGGTGCACCCGGTAGCGGTGGTCGCCGCTGTTCGGGAAGTACGGGTCCGGGGCGCCGGCGGCCGCCGGGACGTGCTTGGGCTTCACGGGGACGTGCGCTTCCTGCGGGCCGGGACGGGGGGACGGGGAGGTGGTCACGGCGTGCTCTGCCACGCCTCGATCGGGTTGCCCAGCCATCGCGTGTCGGCGGGGACGGACTCGGCGCGCATCACCAGCGAGGCCGGGCCCAGCGTGCTGCGCGCGCCCACCGTGCTGCCGGGCAGCACGATGCCGCCCGGGCCCAGGGTGGCGCCCTCGCGGAGGACCACAGTATCCATCCGCATGATCCGGTCGTGGAAGAGGTGCGTCTGCACCACGCAGCCCCGGTTGATGGTGACCCCGTCGCCGAGGGTGACCAGGTCCGCCTCCGGCAGCCAGTAGCTCTCGCACCAGACCCCGTGCCCGACGTGCGCGCCGATCGAGCGCAGCCACAGGTTCAGCACCGGGGTGCCCGGCACCGCGCCGACCAGCCACGGCACCGCCAGCATCTCCACGAAGGTGTCCGCCAGCTCGTTGCGCCACACGAAGCCGCTCCACAGCGGGTGCTCCACCGCCCGGAACCGCCCGACCAGCAGCCACTTGGCGGCGGCCGAGACCAGGCAGGCCAGCGCGCCGGCCGCCAGCAGCACCAGGCCCGACAGCAGCGCGGCGGTCAGCGGCGAGCCGGCCGCCAGCCAGGACAGCGCCGCCGCGGTCAGCAGGCCCAGCGCCGCCGAGGCCAGCACCGGCACCAGCCGGGCCACCTCGACCAGCCCGCGCGCCCACAGCAGCCGGGCCGGCGGCTCGTAGGTCAGGCTCTGGTCGGCCAGGTCCGCCGAGCGCGGCAGCCGCATCGGCGGCATGCCCAGGTACGAGCCGCCCTTCTTCGCCTTCGCGGGCGTCGCCGACAGCACGCCCACCAGGCCGCGCTTGGGCACCGAGCGGCCCGGCGCGGTCATCCCCGAGTTGCCGAGGAACGCCCGCTCGCCGACCTTCGCCTCGCCGAGCCGCACCCAGCCGCCGCCGAGTTCGTACGGGGCGATCAGGGTGTCGTCGGCCAGGAACGCGCCGTCGCCGACCGTGGTCAGGCTGGGCAGCGCCAGCACCGTGGACACCTCCGCGCCCCGGCCGACCCGCATCCCGAGGGTGCGCAGCCACAGCGGCGTGACCAGCCCGGCGTAGAGCGGGAACAGCACCTCGCGGGCCCGGTCCATCAGCTGGGTGACGGTCCACGCCTGCCAGCCCACCCGGCCGTGCAGCGGGTGCGTCCCGGGCACCAGGCCGGTGCTCAGCAGCCGGACCAGCACCACCAGCTGCGCCGCGTACACCGCGCCGAACGCCAGCGTGGCGGGCAGCAGGCCGAGCAGCGCGCCGCCGAGCGCCGGGCCGAGCGCCGCGCCCTGGTCGACGAACCGGGACAGCACGGCCAGCGCGGCGAGCGCCGGCAGTGCCGGGAGCAGGCCGAGCACGGCACCGCTGGCGCCGTACAGCGAGGCCCAGCGGGCCCGGCGGGCGGGGCGCTCCTTGGGCCAGGCGCGTTCGGTGCGGCCCAGCTTGACGGCGGGCGCGCCGCCCCAGCGCTGGCCGGTCGGCACCTGCCCGGTGACGCTGGAGCCGGCCGCCACCTGGGCGCGCTTGCCGACCCGGGCGCCGGGCAGCAGCGTCGACCGGGTGCCGACCACGGCACCGGAGCCGATCTTGACCTGGCCGATCAGCAGCCGGTCGCCGTCCAGCCAGTAGCCGCACAGGTCCACCTCGGCCTCGACCGCGCAGCCGCGGCCCAGCTTCAGCATCCCGGTGACCGGCGGCAGCGAGTGCAGGTCCACCTCGGGCCCGACCTTGGCGCCCAGCGCCCGGGCGTAGCGCGTCAGCCAGGCGCCGGACAGCGAGTCCGCGCCGCTCAGCTCGGCCAGCCGCTCGGCGGTCCACAGCCGCAGGTGGACGGAGCCGCCGCGCGGGTGGCTGCCCGGGCGCACCCCGCGCAGCAGCAGCCGGGCGCCGCCCGCCGCGACGGCCAGCCGGCCCGCCGGGGTGTACAGCGCGAGCGCGCCCGCGCCGACCCACCACCAGGAGGCGGTCGGCGCCCACGGGTAGTCGCCGAGGTGGGTCAGCAGGTTCCCGGCGGCCAGCAGGGCGACCGTCCAGCGCAGGCCGACGACGGTGAACAGCGGGACCAGCAGGAGCAGCTGGAGCAGCTTGGCCCTGGTCGGCACCAGGGCGACGGTACGGGCCTCGGCGCTCTCGCCGGCGGTGCGCTCCAGGTGCCGGGCGAGCTTGCGCAGCGTCGGGTGCTGGTAGATGTCCAGTACGGCCGCGCTCGGGTAGCGGGTGCGCAGCAGGGTGGTCAGCCGGGCGGCGGCCAGGCTGCCGCCGCCGATCGCGAAGAAGTCGTCGCGCGGGCCGCCGACCCGCACGCCGAGGATCTCCGACCACTGCTCGGCCAGCCAGGCCTCGGTGCCGTACAGCTCCTCGCCGGGGCCCGCGTTCTCCAGCTCGGGCAGCGGCCAGGGCAGGGCGGCCCGGTCGACCTTGCCGGAGGTCCGGGTGGGCAGGGCCTCGACGGTCGCCAGCAGCGGCACGAGGGCGGCGGGCAGCTCGGCGCGCAGCCGCTCGACGGCCTGCTCGCGGTCGAAGCCGTCCTGGACCACCAGGTAGCCGACCAGCAGCTGGTTGCCGCCGCGCGCGGTCCGGACGGCGGCCGCCGCGCCCGCCACGCCGGGCAGGGCCTGCAGGGCCGCGTCGACCTCGCCGAGCTCGATCCGGCGGCCGCCCAGCTTGATCTGCTCGTCGGTGCGGCCGAGGAACAGCAGGCCGGCCGGGTCCGCCTGGACCAGGTCGCCGCTGCGGTAGGCGCGCTCCCAGCCCAGCGAGGGCAGCGGCGCGTACTTCTCGGCGTCCTTCTCCGGGTCGAGGTAGCGGGCCAGGCCCACTCCGCCGATCACCAGCTGACCGGTGCCGCCGGGGGCGACCGGCAGGCCGGCCTCGTCCACCACGGCGAGGTCCCAGCCGTCCAGCGGCAGGCCGATCCGCACCGGGCCCTCGCCGGTCAGCAGGGCGGCGCAGGCGACCACGGTGGCCTCGGTGGGGCCGTAGGTGTTCCACAGCTCGCGGCCCTCGGTGACCAGGCGCTGCACCAGCTCGGGCGGGCAGGCCTCGCCGCCGAAGATCAGCAGCCGTACCTCGTTGAGGGCCTCGGCCGGCCACAGCGCGGCCAGGGTCGGGACGGTGGAGACCACGGTGATCTCCTGCTCGGCCAGCCACGGGCCGAGGTCGGCGCCGCTGCGCACCTGGGAGCGGGGGACCGGCACCAGGCAGGCGCCGTGCCGCCAGGCCAGCCACATCTCCTCGCAGGAGGCGTCGAAGGCCACCGAGAGGCCGGCCATCACCCGGTCGCCGGGGCCGATCGGCTCCTCCTGGAGGAAGAGCGCGGCCTCGGCGTCCACGAAGGCGGCGGCGTTGTGGTGGGTGACGGCCACGCCCTTCGGCTTGCCGGTCGACCCGGAGGTGAAGATGATCCAGGCGTCGTCGGCGGGGGTGGGGCGGCGCTCCAGGGCGGGAGCGCGCTCGCCGGTGGTCGCCAGGCCGCGTTCGGCGCCGAGCACGGCGGCGACGGCGGCCTCGCCGAAGACCAGCTCGGCGCGCTCGTCCGGGTCCTCGGCGTCCACCGGGACGTAGGCGGCCCCGGCGGCGAGCACCGCGAGGATCGAGACGTACAGGTCGTTGGTGCCGGAGGGCACGCGCACGCCGACCCGGTCGCCCGGGCCGATCCCGGCGGCGGCCAGTCGGCGGCGCAGCTGTTCGACCTCGGCGGCCAGCGCGCGGTAGCTGAGCACGGTGTGCCCGTCGTCCAGGGCGGGCTCGTCGGGGTGGGCGGACATGGTGGCGTCCAGCACGTCGACCAGGGTGCGCGGGGCGGCGGCCGGGCGGCCGGGGAACAGGGCGAGGGCAGGCTCGGCCTGCGGCACCGGCGCCTGGGCGGGTTCGGCGTGGGGCGTGGACCCCTGGACGGGTTCGGCGTGGG
Source organism: Kitasatospora sp. NPDC056800 (assembly GCF_042789775.1). Classification (NCBI taxonomy): domain Bacteria; kingdom Bacillati; phylum Actinomycetota; class Actinomycetes; order Kitasatosporales; family Streptomycetaceae; genus Kitasatospora; species Kitasatospora sp. NPDC056800. Next base: position 30,385 of record NZ_JBHUAL010000099.1, read on the forward strand.
GCGTGGACCCCTGGGCGGGTTCGGCGTGGGGCGTCGGATCCTGCGGTGGCGTGGGGTACTGCTCCGGGTGGCTCGGTTCAGCTGTCATGGCAGCCGTGCGCTCCTCGTCCTCGCCCCGTTCCGACCGATGCCCGGCCCCTGGGGCGGTGGGGGCACCGCCTGATCGGGTGACCCCACTCCGGGGCCGGAGCGGACAACCCGACCGATGGTAGCCCCGGGGCGGCGACCCGGCAGGAGCGGACACACGGCCCAACTGGCGCCGGAGTGGCCAAATCTGACGCTTCGTCAGTCAATAACTGAGGTCTGTTGGAACCCATGTGACGAGGTGTCAGTGAAATTGACGGATCGTCAGGTCGATTCTTCGACCGTGATCCACACCACAGCGAATGCTGCTCCCTTCGGGTGGCGGGCCGTCGGCGGGCCGGGTTTCGCGCTCCGGTCCCCTCGGTCCGGCCCCGGCCCGCCGTACGGCCCGGCGGTCAGCGGAACCGGTGCAGGTTCTCGCCGAGGAAGGCCTCCAGGGTGCGCGGAGCGCGTCCGGCGAGGCGGAGGAAGGTGTCGTCCGGCGTCTCCTTGCGGACCACCGCGAGCTGCTGGATCTCCACCACGTGGGTGGCCAGCCAGTCCGGCATCCCGGCCCGCCCGACCAGGTGGGCGTGCAGCTCGGACGGGCCCAGGTCGAGGTAGCGGACCGGCCGGCCGAGCAGCTCGCCCAGCAGCGCGGTGAGCTCCGGGTAGCTGTGGGCCCGCCCGCCGGTGAGCGGATAGGTGCCACCGGCGAGCTCGGGGCGGGTGAGCACCTCGGCCGCCGCGTCCCCGATGTCCCGGGCGTCCACGTAGTTGCAACGCGCCTGTCCCAGCGCGCCGTGCACCATCCCGGCGGCGGCGATGCCGGGCGCCAGGAGCAGCAGCTTCTGCATGAACGCGTACGGCCGCAGGACGGTGGTGGTGATGCCGGAGGAGCGCAGCCTCTCCTCGATCAGGTGGTGGCCGCGGGAGACGGCGACGGGGGAGTCCGGCTCGGCGGCGGGCGCGGAGACCTTGACGATGTGCTCCACGCCGCAGTCGACCGCCGCCTCGATCGCGTTCAGCTCGTACCGGACCTGCTGCGGGCCGTTGGCCATGGTGAGGAAGAGCTGGTGCGCGCCGCGGAAGGCCGCGCGCAGGGAGGCCGGGTCGGCGGCGTCCGCCGGGAGGGTGGCCGTGCGGGCGAGGGTGCGCTCGTCGAGTGCGGCGGCCAGCCGGGCGGGCTCGCGGCTGAGGGCGCGGCTCGGTGCGCCGAGGGCGGCGAGGCTGCGCAGGGTGGCGCCGCCGGTGGCGCCACCGGCGCCCATGATGACGATCATGACGTCTGCCTTTCGGGGAGGGGTGCGGTGGGGAGTCGGTGCTGTGCCGTGCGGGCCGGGCGGCTGCCGCGCCAGTGCCAGGTGGTGATGGTGGCGGCGATCGCCGAGGAGACCGGCAGGTCGATGGGGAGCCGGTGCGGCCACGGGCTGTCGGCCAGCCGGGGGACCTGCGGCAGCCAGTGGGCGGCGGCGAGGCCGACGGCCAGGCCGAGCGCGGCTCCGGCCAGGCCGAGTGCGGCGGCCGCGAGGGCGCGCGGGGTCCGGGCGGGCCGGGCGCGGACGGGGCGGCGGCGCAGCGCGGCGCCGAGTGCGGCGGCCACCAGGGCGGAGGTGCCGCCGATGGTGGTGAGCGCGGCGGCCACCAGCTGGGGCTGGCCGGTGACGGCTCCACCGGCCCCGGCCATGGCGGCGGGCATGGCGTAGGCGAGCAGGACCTCGCGCCACAGGAGGAAGGGCGGGGGAGCGCCGGGGGCCTTCTTGCTCATCGGAGCGGATGTCCTTTCGTTGGTAGTTAGGTGCCTAAGTATTTGTGCTTAGGTACCTAACTATTGGGGCTGAGAGGAGGCGGGGCCCCCCACCGCCGCCCCCCCCGGGTGGGGTAAAAACAACGTTATCGCGGGCCAGCCCCCCCCCCCCCCCCCCCCCCCGGGCC
>NZ_JBHUAL010000100.1:0-25801 GCF_042789775.1 Kitasatospora sp. NPDC056800
CTCCCGGAGCCGTGCGGCTCCGGGCCTTCGCGTGGAACGACTGCCGTCGATCAGTCCAGGTAGTCGCGCAGCACCTGGGAGCGCGACGGGTGGCGCAGCTTCGACATGGTCTTCGACTCGATCTGGCGGATGCGCTCACGGGTGACCCCGTACACCTTGCCGATCTCGTCCAGCGTCTTCGGCTGGCCGTCGGTCAGGCCGAAGCGCATCGAGACCACGCCCGCCTCGCGCTCGGACAGGGTGTCCAGCACCGAGTGCAGCTGCTCCTGGAGCAGGGTGAAGGAGACCGCGTCGGCCGGGACGACCGCCTCGGAGTCCTCGATCAGGTCACCGAACTCGCTGTCGCCGTCCTCGCCCAGCGGGGTGTGCAGCGAGATCGGCTCACGGCCGTACTTCTGGACCTCGATGACCTTCTCGGGGGTCATGTCGAGTTCCTTGGCCAGCTCCTCCGGGGTGGGCTCGCGGCCCAGGTCCTGGAGCATCTGGCGCTGGACGCGGGCCAGCTTGTTGATGACCTCGACCATGTGCACCGGGATGCGGATGGTGCGGGCCTGGTCGGCCATGGCGCGGGTGATCGCCTGGCGGATCCACCAGGTGGCGTAGGTCGAGAACTTGTAGCCCTTGGTGTAGTCGAACTTCTCGACCGCACGGATCAGACCGAGGTTGCCCTCCTGGATCAGGTCCAGGAAGAGCATGCCGCGACCGGTGTAGCGCTTGGCCAGCGAGACCACGAGGCGGAGGTTGGCCTCCAGCAGGTGGTTCTTGGCCCGGCGGCCGTCCTCGGCGATGATCTCCAGCTCGCGCTTGAGCTTCGGGGCGAGCTTGTCGGCGGCCGAGAGCTTGTCCTCGGCGAACAGGCCGGCCTCGATGCGCTTGGCGAGCTCGACCTCCTGCTCGGCGTTGAGCAGCGGGACCTTGCCGATCTGCTTCAGGTAGTCCTTGACCGGGTCGGCGGTGGCGCCGGCGACGGCGACCTGCTGGGCCGGCGCGTCATCCTCGTCGTCGTCGGAGAGGACGAAGCCCTCCGACTCCTCCTCCGGAGCGGTGCCCTCGGCCTCGGTCTTGTCGCCGGGCAGCGCGACGTCCTCGAGCAGCTCCTCCTCGCCGAGCAGCTCCTCGTCGCCCTTGGCGGTCTTGCCGGCGGCGGTCTTCTTGGCAGCGGTCTTCTTGGCCGGCGCGGCGGTCTTCTTGGCCGCGGCCTTCTTGGCCGGCGCGGCCTTCTTCGCGGGAGCCGCCTTCAGCTCGGAGCCGACCGCGGTCCTCCCCTCGGCGGTGATCTCGGCGGAGACGGTGGGAGCCGAGGCCGTGGCGGCCGCGACGGCCGGCGCCGCGACGGGAGCGCCGGGGGCGATCCGCACGGGCGGCTTGGTCGGGGCCGACGGGGCGGCCGGGGTCCGGGTGGTGACAGCCTTGGTGGCGGTGCGCTTGGTGGGGCTCTTGGCAGCAACGCTCTTGCGCTTGGCGCCGGCCGGTTCGGCCGCGCTGACCATGAGGTCCACCCCCTCCTCAATCAGCACCTGGTTGAGGCTGCGCATGACGTTCTTCCACTTGGTGACCGGGATCTGGTCCGCCTCGAACGCCTGGCGCACGTCGTCACCGGCGATCTGCCCCTGGGCCTTGCCCCGCTCGATGAGCGCCAGCAGAGCCGCGGACTCGGCGATCTCGGGGGGAAGCGAACGGGATGTGCTGGCCGACACGAACAACCTCTCGGACGATGAGTGGATCTCGAACCCGTACCGGCCGCCCGAGCGGGCGGGGAAGGAGATCGCGCGTCGGACGCGCGGTGTCGATTCCGACCGACTCGGGCTTGAGGACTGGGTTTGCAGGACGGCAGCAGCGCCGCGGACCAACACAGCATTCTGACATGTTGGAGTATTCCGGAGCTGCTTCCGCTCAGGACACATCGCTGCTACTCGTCAAGTGTTACGCATGGCCTTCGTGTCGCGGGTCACACCGACCCGGCGCCCGCAACCCGGGGCCGCTTCCATCATCGCGCACTCGCGGGGTGAACTGTTGTCATGGACAAGCCGCGAAACGGGCTCGTCCTTCGCCGGCCCGCCTTCCCGGGCCCGGTGACCCCTCCCGGGCGCGGCCGGCTCGCCCAGCTTCTCCCTGGCTCCCCCAGCTCCGGCTTCCCCGTCCTTCTCCCGCCCCCGGCGTTCCCCACGTTCTCCCGGCTCCGGTCGACCCGAGGGGTGACGGCATGCGGAGGCCCCCCGGCTGCGCCGCACGATGCGACCGGAGGGCCCTGGCGGAGCGGACCGCCGCCAGCCGGCGCCTCCGCTCGTGGAAACAGCCCGTTCAGTGCTCCCTGGGCGCGGGGACGGACGGCTCGACCTCGGGATGGACGGTGAGCAGCGCCCGCATCGCGACCTCGCCCGCGGTGCCGTCGCCGGCGCCCAGCGCGTCCACCAGCCGGGCGTGCAGGCCGACCGAGGACTCGGAGGGCCGCTCGCAGGAGATCGCCGGGCCGCCCGAGACCTGCAGCGCGCAGGCGACGATCCCGGACAGGTGCTCCAGCATCCGGTTGCCGGCCATCTGGAGGATCAGGCCGTGCAGCTCGGCGTCGGCCCGGGTGTACGTGGAGAGGTCGGCCTGGGAGGCGGCGTGGCCCATGATCTCGACCAGCTCGACCAGGCGCTGCTGGACGTCCTCCCGGCCGTGGCCGGCGGCGAGCCGGGCGGCCAGCGGCTCGATCGCCCAGCGGAGCTCGAACAGCTCCCGGCGCTGCTCGTCCCGCTGCGGACCGAAGGCGCGCCACTCGATGATGTCCGGGTCCAGCAGGTTCCAGTCGCCGACCGGACGGACCCGGGTGCCGACGTTCGGCCGGGCGCTGACCAGGCCCTTGGCCTCCAGCACGCGCAGCGACTCGCGGACGACGGTCCGGGAGACCTCGAACCGCTGGCCGATCTCCTCGGGCACCAGCGGGCGGTCGGCACCGAGATCGCCGGAGACGATCATCTGGCCGAGCTGCTGGACCAGCTGGCCGTGCAGACCGCGGCCGCGGCTGCTGGTGGTCTTGCGGCCGACCCGGCCGATGTCGGACTCGGCGCCCTCCCAGCGGGGCGCCGGCGGGGTCGGCCGGTCGGCGTACGAGAAGCGGTCCAGGTCGCCGGGACCGTGGATGGGCCCATCGGCGGAACGGGCGGGGGTCATGGTGGGGTGCGCAAGGGTACTCACGCCTCCTTTGTCGGCGATCCGCAGGCGTGGCTTGAGAATTCTCGTGAAAAGCACACGAAAGGGTGATCGACCGTGACTGGATAATTGACTTCTTATCAGGAAGAACCGCGCATTACGGTCACTGCTGGTCGATCTTGGTAGCCACGGGCAGGACCGCACCCCGGGGGCTTCCGCAGGACCGGACAGGGCCGCCCACGGGTGCGGCGCCGCGCGGGAGGCCCTGCGCGATGCGCAGCCACGGGCCTACAGGGCGCGGCGGCGGGCCTGGACCAACAGGGCGGCGAGCAGCAGGAGCCCCGCGGGGGCCGCGACCGCGGCGAGCAGCGCCGGATCGGTCAGCGCCGCGCTCCCGGCCACCGCCTCGCGCGCACCGCCGTACACCCAGCCGTAGGCCCACTCGATCCCGGACTGGAACGGCAGCAGCTCGGCCGCCCGGGTCGGCCACGGCCTGCCGGTGTGACGCAGCAGCAGGGCGACGCCGGACTCCAGCAGCGGCGGCAGCGCGCACAGCAACAGCACCCCGGCCGCGGCGCTGCGGGTCAGCGAGGCCGTCAGCACCCCGGTCCAGGCCGCCACCACGGTGAGCAGGACGAAGGCCAGCAGGGCGGCGGGCACCCCGTGACTGGCCGTCAGGCCGAGCGGGGAGAACACGCCCGGCAGGTCGGACAGCCCGGACAGCCCGGCGCCGGTCACCGCCGCGGACACCCGGTCCGACAGCGCGGCCGGGTCCGCCCAGGCCTCCACGGTGACACCGTCCGGCAGCGCGAGGTGCACGGCCAGCGTGTCGAGCAGCAGGGTGGTCAGCGCCAACAGGGCCGCCACCGGCCCGATCACCAGCAGCTTGGCCAGCAGCAGTCGCACCCGGCGCGGGTACGACACCTGCGAGGCCGGCAGCCCCGGGTGGCGCACCTCGTGCCCGTACGAGAGCGCGCCCAGCACCCCGGCGCCGAGCGCCGCGAAGGGCAGCGGGACCAACGGGACGGCAGCGGTCAGCAGCCGCACCCCGGCCGGGGCGGCCAGCGGGCCGTCCGGGGCCTGGTCCGCCAGGACGGCGGCCACAACGGCGTCGCCGAGCAGCACGGCGGCAAGCAGCAGCCAGGTGGAACGCAGGCCGCGCAGGCGGCGCAGCTCGTAGGCCAGGACACGCACGGTTCACTCGCTCCGGTGGTCGTCGGGGGTGGCGGGGGCAGGGGCTGCGGGGATGGCGGGGGCCGTGGGGGCGGCGGGGGGCTGGGCGGTGGAGACCCGGACGACGCTCGTGCCCGAGACGGGGCGACGGAGGCGGACGGTGTCGTCGGTGAGCAGGTCGTCGGCGCTCAACCGGCGGCCCGGCGGCCGAACCCGGGCGGACGGCTGCGGCAGGGCCGGGGCCGGGTCGTCGCGGAAGAGCCGGTCGACGGCGACGGTGGGCGCGGGGGCGGGATTGGCGGGGGCGTCGGACCCGGCCTCCGCGGTCGGCTCCGGGCGACGGCCGACGGGCCCGGGGCGGCGGCCCGCCGAACCGAGGACGGGGAGCGCGGCGGCGGGGAGCGCGGCGGCGATTGCCACGGCGGGCAGGGCGCGGGTGGGCAGGGAGCCGTCCTCCCGGCGGCGGGGGGCGTTGCGCTTCGGGGCGGTGGCGGCACGGGGGACGGAGGCGGTGGCTCCGGGGGTAATGGCTTCGGGGACGGAGGCTTCGGGGGCGAAGACGGTGGCCGGCTCGGCCGGAGTCGTCACGGCTCCGACCGGGGTGGGCTCGGCGGCCGGCTCGGGGATCCGCTCGGCGGCCGACTGCGGGCCTGGCTCCGACTTCGGTTCCGGGCTCGGTGCCGGGTCCGGTTCCGGGTTCGGTTGCTCGGCCGGCTCCGGGCTCGGCCCCGCCCCGGGTTCCGGGTGGAGGCGGAGGTGGCCGGAGCGGCCCGAGCCGGCCGGCAGGACGACCCGCGGCGCCGGCTGCTCGACCACCCGGTCCGCCAACTCGTGCAACAGGATCCCGTGACGGTAGGCGAGTTCGCCGATCTCGGTGCGGTCGATGCCGGCCACCGCGAGGCCCACGCTGCCGTCCCGTCGGACGTCCGCGCCCTGGCTGACCAGCAGGTCCGCCAGCCGCGCCATCTGCGGCCCCCGGACAGCCACTTCGGGGCTGAGCCTGGTCCGCCGGAACTCCGCGACCGGCTGGTCGGCCACCAGTCGGCCGCGGTCCAGGGTGACCACCCGGTCCGCGAGCTGCGAGGCCTCCTGCGGCGTGCGGGTGGTCACCAGGACCGTTCCGCCGGCGGCCCCGAAGGAGCGCAGGAAGGAGTGGAACCACTCGACGTTGCGCGGTGACAGGCCGTCGGCGGGCCCGTCCAGCAGCAGCGCGCCGGGGTCGCCGAGCAGGGCGGCGGCCAGGGCCAGGCGGCGGTGCATGCCGGGCGAGAAGGTGCGCAGCCGCTGCCCGGCGACGGCGGCCAGCCGGGTCTGCTCCAGCAGTTCGTCGGCCCGCCGGGCCGGGACGCCGACGGCCGCGGCGAGCATCCGCAGGTGGCTGCGCGCCTTGCGGCCCGGATGTCCGGCCACCGCGGCCTCCCCGGTGCCGGGCAGCAGCACCCCCACCTCGCGCTCGGGGTGGCGCAGCCGACGGTAGCGGCGGCCGTCGAAGAGCGTGACGCCCTGGCCGCGTTCGAGTTCGAGCATCAGCCGCAGGGCGGTGGACTTGCCCGCCCCCTCGGCGCCGAGCAGCGCGGTCACCGTGCCGGGCCGGGCGTCGAAGGTCAGGTCGAGCACTGCGGGCGGAGCGCCCTTGCGGTAGACCTTGGTCAGTCCGGTGATCTGGATCATCGCTGGCTGCTCCCGTGCCCTCGGCCGAGCTGTTCGACGCGGAGCACCCCTGACGGGCGGGCATGCACCCGCGCGGCTCCGCGCCAGCACATTAGGGGGCGGCGACGGCTATTCCGGGCATTACGGGAACGGCACGGGCCCGCCGGCTGCCCACCTCACCCGATCAGGGGACAATCCGATCCTGCGATTCACGGTCGACCGGTCCGTTCCGGGTCCCGGCGGAGTCGGTTGCTTCGGTGACTTCGGTGGCTCCGGTGGCCTCGGTGGTGCCGGTGGTGTCGGCAGCTTCGGTGGCGCCGGACGGGCGGGGCTCCGTGTCCGCTGAGGGGTGCGGCCCCTACCGGGAAGGCCAGGGCGGTGGCGGGAGCTGCTCACCGCCGCACCCGCGTGGAACTCGTCGACGGCTGCCTGCCCCTCGACCACGATCTCGCCCAACCGCTCCCGCTCGGCGGCCAGCCGTTCCTCGACGGCGGCGATCGACTCGGGCGCCGCGTGCTCGGCCTGCAGCTCGGCCAGTTCCTTCTCCGTTGCGGTGGTGGTCCTGTCCAGGCTCCGGTAGTCCGCCGCCAGCCCCTCGATGAGGATTCGCTGGTTGGCGCAGTCCTTGATGGCCATCGCGGGACTCCCTGGGCCGGAGGCCTCCGGCCCAGGCGGTCGGAGCGTCCACCGACACTCTGCGCCGACGCCCCCGGGTCCGCAGCCAGACCAGGCCATTCGGCTGCCCGATGCCGCGCAACGGCAGGTCGGTACCGCGTCCGGGCGGACCGGGCGCAGGGCCTGGCGGAGGGCTTGGCAGAGGGCTGAGGACAGGACCGGGCACAGGGCCCGCCGGGGTCAGGACTCCGGGCGGAGCATGGGCGGGTTGAGGACGGTTGCACCGCCAGCGGTGAACAGCTGGGCCGGACGGCCGCCCTGACGGGTCGTCGTGCCGCCCGAGGGCAGCAGGAAGCCGGGGGTACCGGTGACCTTGCGGTGGAAGTTCCGCGGGTCCAGCACCACGCCCCAGACCGCCTCGTAGACCCGGCGCAGCTCACCGACGGTGAACTCGGTCGGGCAGAAGGCGGTGGCGAGGGAGGAGTACTCGATCTTGGAGCGAGCGCGTTCCACACCGTCGGCGAGGATCAGGCCGTGGTCGAAGGCGAGCGGGACGCCGTCGGCCGGGTTCTCCCCGAGGAGTTCGCCGACCGGGGCCCAGCGGGCGCCGCTGGCGTCGCCGCCGGCCCGGGGCGTCGGCAGGTCGGGGGCGAGCACCAGGTAGGCGACGCTGACCACGCGCATCCGGGGGTCGCGCTGCGGGTGGCCGTAGGTGGCGAGCTGCTCGAGGTGGGCGCCGGCCGCACCGGGGCCGACCGCGTCCTGGCCGGGGGCGGTGTGGGCGCGCAGGCCGGTCTCCTCGGCCAGCTCACGGGAGGCGGCCTCGGCCAAGCCCTCGTCCGGGCGGACGAAGCCGCCGGGCAGCGCCCAGTACCCCTGGAACGGCGGCTCGCCTCGTCTGACCAGCAGGGCGCAGAGCGAGTGGTCGCGCACCGTCAGCACCACGAGGTCAACCGTGACAGCGAACGGGGGGAAGGCCGACGGATCGTAGCGCGACATGGCGACGATCATAGTCGTCTCTCTGACGATAAGCACAGGCCCGTACGCGGCCGCTCCTGGCCGGAGGCCCCTCGCCCGACCCGGCGCGGTTCGTGTACGGCCGCGCCGGGCCGGGAGCGGACGGGACCGGTGCCGGTGACCCGGTGTCACCGACACCGGTCCCGGACGGGCGGCGGCGGGCGGCGGCGGGCTCAGCGGGCGACGAGTTGCAGATCCTCGGACGCCTCCTCCACCATCGCCACGCCGATCCTGCTCACCCGGACGGAGAAGGGCTCGCCCGCCACCCGCAGACCGGTCAGCTCCAGCTCGCCGAGCGGTGCGGTGCTGGCCGGGCGGACCAGCACCCGGCCGCCCGGGACGTCGGGCCGGACCCCGGCGAGGGCGAACACCGCGTGCACGGCACCGGCTGCGGAAACCGCCGCCGGGCGGCAGGCGGCCGGGTGCGGCACCGGCGGGCAGCCGGGGGTGCGCTGCTCCCCCGCGTACATCTCCGGCAGGCGCCCCTCGAAGTGGGCGCTCGCGGCGAGCAGGCCCTCCAGCAGGGTGCCGGCCTCGTTCTCGTGACCGGCCTCGGCCAGGCCGGCGACCGCCAGCGCCGTCTCGTGGACCCGCACCGCGCCGCCGCGGTGGCCCAGCGGGTTGAAGCGGAGGGACTTGGCGCTCAGAGTGCGCAGGCCCCAGCCGCTGTCCAGCTCCGGCGCGACCAGGCGCTGGGCGAGCAGCCGGGTCTGCTCGCGGTCCAGCAGGCTCTCGTGCCGGCCGCCGTCGACGGCGAGCCCGGTGTCCAGCAGGTGCACCAGGGAGGAGGCGACGGCGGGCAGCGGCTGGCCGCCCGGGGCCAGCCCGGCCGCGGGGCGGCCGCCGGAGAGGTCGTCGACCCAGAACCGCTCGCGGAAGCGCCGGCGCAGCGCGGCGGCCCAGCCGCGCCAGTCCTCGGCGCCCGGTCGGCCGAAGGCCTCCAGCAGCTCGGCCCCGTGCAGGGCGGCGCGGTGGGCCTGCGCCTGGACCTCGGCGCGGGCGGCGACCGGGTGGGCGGAGCGCTCCTCGGCCGGGCGGCTCAGGTCGGTGACGAAGCCGTCGACCAGACCCTCCCGCAGGGCGGCCAGGGCCCGCTCGGCGGTCGGCAGCAGCTCGGCGACCTCGGCCGGGGGCAGGCCCCAGCGCCAGGCCTCGGCCAGCACGGTGACGAACAGCAGGGTGGCCTCGGTGGCCGTGCAGGTGGGTGGTAGCTCGGGACCGCCGTGGCGCAGGGCGCCGGGCAGCAGGCCCTCGGTGCGGCCCGGGGCGGGGACGAGCTGCTGGCGGCGGGCCAGCGCCCGGAGGGTGCCGGCCGCCAGCCGGGTGCCGAGCGGCAGGGTCAGCCGGGCGGCCCAGAGCGCGTCGGCCGGGGCGAGGCCGAAGCGCCAGGGCGATCCGGAGGCCGGGTAGAGGTCGGTCGGGCGGTCCGGGTCGGCGAACAGCAGCCCGCCGAGGGCGTCCAGCGAGCGGGAGACCAGTGGGGCGGCCCGAGTGTCGTCGCTGCGGACCTCCGGCTCGGACCAGGGCAGTGGCGCGCCGGTGCCGCGGCCACCCGGCGGGCGCGGGCCGCCGGCGGCGGTCTCCAGCTCGGTGTGCAGCTCGACCGACCAGCGGGCGCCCGGCTGGACCTCCAGGTCCCAGCGGAGCACGCCGGCGCCGGCCAGGACGGCGTGCGGGGAGGGTTGGGCGCTGACCACGGCGCTGTGCACCGGGCCCGTCCAGCGCAGTCCGGCGGACTGCACCTGCCCCGGCAGGTCGGGCTGGCGGTGCCCGGCCGCGATCTCGGCGACCGGGCCGAGGTCGGTGCCGAGGGCTATCTCCAGTGGCAACCGGGCGGGCCGGGGACCGGTGTTGCGCACGACCACGGTCTCCACGCCGTCCGCGTGCCGCAGCCGCTCGACGGTGAGTGCCGGATCCGGGTCGAGGTCGCCGGGGATGCGGACGGCGCCGAGGAAGCGGGCCTGGGCGGTGCTGGTCAGGGTGCCCTGGAGCGGCAGCGGCTCCATGCCGCCCAGCCGCAGCTCCATCCGGGCGAGCACCCGGACGCCGTTGCGGTAGAAGCCGTGCAGGCCGTGGCCGCGCAGCTGGCCGTCCGGGCCGGAGGCGGCCATCGCCGGGGCGTTGACGCAGATCACCGCGTGGTGGACGGCGGGCGGCTGCGGCCGCGGCGGGGCCGCGGCTCGGCCCGGGCCGAGCGGTGCGCCCGCGGGCCCGGCTGCCGGGGCTTGGTCGTGGCGGCCCACCGGCCTGGGCGGCGCGCCGACCACGCTTTCGGCCGGCATGGCCTGTGGTGGCCTCATGGCGGTCACCGGACTCTCCTCCCCTCGGCGGTCCGGTGGCCGGGTCAGGCCGGTGGGCCGCGAGCATGCTCGATCGCGTGCTGATGATGCCGGGCCGACGGGGCCGTCCCGTCGGCGGGTGTGCCGTTTCTGGCCGTACCCGGTGACGGGTCGTGCCATGCGGTGCTCGGTACCGGGCCGGTACCGGCGCGCCGCGCCTTCGTTCCCGGGGCCCCTCGCCGTGGCCCGGCACGCCGTCAGGTCCGGCGGCCCGGTCGGCCGGTGACGCCCTTCCCCCGCGGCCCACACCCGCCGTGACGCTCGGCCCCCTGGTGGCCACCGGTCATGGTGCCGCACGCGGCCGCCGACGGCTGCCGGTGTCCGGGCGCTCGGGTCCGCACCGCCCGGTGATCGGCCCGCCCGAACCGGGCGGAGACCCCCGGAGTGAACGCCGCGCACCGCCACCAGGTCACGCCCCGCCGCTGCGCCGCTGGTCGGGACGGTTCTGCCGGGCGGCCGTACAGCTTCCGTCGGAACGTCACCGGGGCCTCGGCGCGGGCGCGTCACCGTCCGCGATCCGGGGCCGGCACTCGTCTTGCGGGCCGCCGTCGGGCCCGCTCGGGGCGGTCGTCGGCCGGGGTCGGCCGACCGGTCGGACGGACGGGGCGGTCGAACCGGTGCTCGACCGCCGCCAGGATACGGTGCGGGGGTCGCGGCCCCCGCACCCGGTGACCCCGTGAACCGCGACGCCATCGCTGTGACCAGCAGAGACCGAGGAGTTGCATGTCCACCATCAGCCGGCTGCCCGGGATTGTCACGACCGACCACGTGTTCCAGCTGCCGCTCGACCACGCCGCCCCGCAGGGCGAGCAGATCGAGGTGTACGCCCGCGAGGTGGTCGCCGCCGGCCGCGAGCGGGCCGACCTCCCCTGGCTGGTCTACCTCCAGGGCGGGCCGGGCGGCAAGGCCGCCCGGCCGCTCGGCCGGGACTCCTGGCTGGAGCGCGCCCTGGACGACTACCGGGTGCTCCTGCTCGACCAGCGCGGCACCGGGCGGTCCACCCCCGCGACGCGGCAGACCCTCGCCCGGCGCGGTGGTCCGCAGGAGCAGGCGGACTACCTGGCCCACTTCCGCGCGGACTCGATCGTCCGGGACGCCGAGCTGATCCGCGAGCGGCTGCTCGGCGCCGACCGGCGCTGGAGCGTGCTGGGCCAGAGCTTCGGCGGCTTTTGCACCCTCACCTACCTCTCCATCGCCCCCGAGGGCCTGACCGAGGCCTTCATCACCGGTGGCCTCTCCGGCCTCGGCAGCTCGGCCGACGACGTCTACCGCGCCGCCTACCCGCGGGTGGTCGGCAAGAACGAGGGCCACTACGCCCGGTTCCCGCAGGACGTCCAGGCGGTGCGCCGGATCGCGGCCCACCTCGCCGACTCCCCCGCGACCCTGCCGGACGGCGGGCTGCTCACCGTCGAGGCGTTCCAGGCGCTCGGCATGCTGCTCGGCGGCGGCAACGGCTCCGGCACGCTGCACTACCTGTTGGAGGAGGCCTGGGTGGAGGGCGCGGCCGGGGCCGAGCTCTCCGACACCTTCCTGGCCGGCGCCCAGGCCCAGCTCTCCTTCGCGGGCGGCCCGCTCTACGCGGTGCTGCACGAGTCGATCTACGGCCAGCGGTCGGTGGACCAGGGCGGCACCGCCTGGGCGGCCGAGCGGGTCCGCAAGGAGTTCCCGCAGTTCGACGCCCGGGCCGCGCTGGAGTCCGACGCGCCGGTGCTGTTCACCGGGGAGATGATCTACCCCTGGATGTTCGACACCGACCCGGCGCTGCGCCCGCTGAAGGAGACCGCGGACCTGCTCGCCGCCCGCACCGACTGGCCCGACCTGTACGACCGGGTGCGACTGGCCACCAACACCGTGCCGGTCGTGGCGGCCGTGTACCACGACGACATGTACGTGGACACCGCCGACTCGCTGGAGACCGCCCGCGCGGTGCGCGGCCTGCGGACCTGGATCACCAACGAGTGGGAGCACGACGGCCTTCGGATGAGCGGCGGCACGGTGCTGGACCGCCTGATCAAGATGGCGCACGGCGAGGCGTAGCGGCCCTCGGGCCGGCGCCGCGGCGCGGAGCGGCTCAGTGCGCACGGTGGCCTCCTCCCGCCGCCCGCCGGACGCCCCGGCAGCGGTGGTGGCCGGTCCGGGCGGCGGCGGGCACGCAGGCCGCCCGGCCGAGCCGCAGGCCCCGGGCGAACCGCTCCCCGGCCACCCTGGCGTGCCCGGGCGCCACGGCCCGTCCGGGCGCCGACAGAAGGGCGACCGCCCCGGCGCCACCGCCGTCCGGCTCCGGGCCTCCCGAGCCGTCCGGGGCGCCCTGACCCGGATCCGTCGGTACCGACGCCGTGGACGAGCCCTTCCGGCGACCACCACGCCGGTGCCGCCGCGCGCCGGCCGACCGCCCGGGCCGCTCACCGGGGACCTCGTCGGCGCCCGGGGCGGCGGGCCCGGGACCCGCGTCGTCGCGGAGGGGCGCCCCCTGGGCGGGCGGCGGCACCTCGGCGTTCGGCGCTCCGCCCGCCGGAGGCCGCGGCTCCTCGCCCGGGACCGTAGCGACCCCGGGCCCCTCGCGCCGCCGACGCTGGGCCTCGACGGCGGCCAGCAGCCCCTGGGGCGTCATGCCGTCGTTGAGCGACTCGTAGAGCAGCTCGGCCAGCAGGTAGCCCGGGGCGAGCCGCAGGACGTGCCCGAGCACGACCCGGGCCGTCGCCGTGTCCCCGGCGACCCAGGACGTCCAGGCCAGCAGGGTGAGCGGGGCCACCGCACAGCCCTCGTACGGCGGCACGGCCCTCCGGGCGAGGAAGCGCCAGAGCCGCTCGGCCGGGGCCAGTTCGTCGGGCCTGGCGTACTCGACGCCGCGGTCCCGCACCAGGCGGTCCCGCAGGGCGAGCAGCAGCTGGGCCGTCCGGTCCGCGTCGAGTTCCCTGGCTCCGGCCCGGAACTCGGCGAAGGCCTGGTCGAGCAGGGCGAGGCGCTGCTCCCTGGCGAGGGCGTCCACGGCCTCGGCCCGGGCGAGCGCCTCGCGCTGGGCGGCGTCCGCCGGCGGACCGACCGGGTCCAGCCCGCCGATGATGGCCTTGCGGCTGCCGCGCGGCACCAGGCCGGCCACCGTCGCGGCGGCGGCCGCCGGACCGGGCTCCGGGCTGCGCCGCACCGGATTGCCCGCCGCGTCGCAGCACCCGTCGCCACGGCAGAGGAAGGACCACCAGCGGCCGTCCGAGACGCACAGCGCCTCCTTGACGGCCACGCCCCGGCGCCCGAAGGCCGCCCGGAGGGCCTCCGCCAGCGGCCGCAGCCCGTCCACCACCGGCGGGGCGTGGGCCGTACCGCGGTCCTGGCAGAGGTAGAGGAGCACCTGGAGCGGCCGGGCGCCGTGCCGCTCGGAGAGGGCGACCAGCAGGGCGGCCGTCTCCTCCGCCGCGGCCGGCCACTGCGCGGGCGACCGCGGCAGGTCCGCCCGGATCACCCCGCCCTGGTGCAGGCCGGGGCCGTGGAGCCCCACCGCGACGATGCTGTCGTCGGGGTAGAAGCCCAGGAAGTACGGAAGCAGCTCGGCCATGTCGGCCGGGCCGCGCATGACGACCTGCCGGTGGTCGGAGGCCGGTCCGAGGGACAGAATGACGTGTTCGTTGTTCATCGCGTTCATGGCCGCAAGAGTGGACGCAATCCGCGAACGATGTCGGAACCGACTTTTTTCCTGTGGATAACTCCGCCCCCGAATTTTCCCTCACTCATTCGGAGCAGGCGACACTCCCTCCCGCGAGTGGATTTTGACCGCCGTTCAGCGGATCAGCGGATGAAATACACCCCGCCTTCCCCCGTCTCCGCTCCCTGGCATTCGTCGCTTGTCGGCGGTACGGGGTTACATGGACGCCATGCAGCAGCCCGACATCCACACCACCGCCACCGCCGACCGCGCCGAGGTCCGGGCGCGGGCCGAGGCCGTCCTGCGCGAGCTCGCCGGCCCCGGAGCCACCCTGCGCGAGGACCAGTGGACGGCCATCGAGGCCCTCGTGGTCGACCACCGCCGCGCCCTGGTCGTCCAGCGCACCGGCTGGGGGAAGTCCGCCGTCTACTTCATCGCCACCGCCCTGCTCCGGGCCCGCGGCGCCGGGCCGACGGTGATCGTCTCACCGCTGCTCGCCCTGATGCGCAACCAGGTCGAGTCGGCCGGCCGGGCCGGCATCCAGGCCCGCACGATCAACTCGGCCAACACCGACGAGTGGACCGCGATCCAGGAGGAGGTCGCCGACGGGAAGGTCGACATCCTGCTGGTCAGCCCCGAGCGGCTGAACAACCCGGACTTCCGCGACCAGGTGCTGCCCGAGCTCGCCGCCTCCACCGGCCTGCTTGTGGTCGACGAGGCCCACTGCATCTCGGACTGGGGGCACGACTTCCGCCCCGACTACCGCCGGCTGCGCACCATGCTCGCGGACCTGCCGCCCGGCGTCCCGGTGCTGGCCACCACCGCCACCGCCAACGCCCGGGTCACCGCGGACGTAGCCGAGCAGCTCGGCACCGGTACCACCGACGAGCACGCCCTGGTGCTGCGCGGGCCGCTCGACCGGGAGAGCCTCACCCTGGGCGTGCTCTCCCTGCCCGACCCGGCGCACCGCCTCGCCTGGCTGGCCGACCACCTCGACCGGCTCCCCGGCTCGGGCATCGTCTACACCCTGACGGTGGCCGCCGCCGAGGAGGTGACGGCCTTCCTGCGCGAACGTGGCTTCCCGGTGGCCTCCTACTCCGGCCGCACCGAGGACGCCGAGCGCCGCACCGCCGAGGCCGACCTGCTGGCCAACCGGGTCAAGGCGCTGGTCGCCACCTCCGCGCTCGGCATGGGCTTCGACAAGCCCGACCTCGGCTTCGTGGTGCACCTCGGCTCGCCCAGCTCGCCGATCGCCTACTACCAGCAGGTCGGCCGGGCCGGGCGCGGAGTGGACCGGGCCGAGGTACTGCTGCTGCCCGGGCGCGAGGACGAGGCGATCTGGCGCTACTTCGCCTCGCTGGCCTTCCCCCCGGAGGATCAGGTGCGCCGCACCATCGACGCGCTGGCCGAGGCCGGCCGGCCGCTCTCCACCGCCGCTCTGGAGCCCCGGGTGGACCTGCGCCGGGCCCGGCTGGAGACCATGCTCAAGGTGCTCGACGTGGACGGCGCCGTCCGCCGGGTCAAGGGCGGCTGGACGGCCACCGGCCAGAGCTGGGAGTACGACACCGCCCGCTACGCCAAGGTCGCCGCCTCCCGGGAGGCGGAGCAGCGGGCGATGCGCGACTATGCGGCGGGCACCGGCTGCCGGATGGAGTTCCTGCGCCGCCAGCTGGACGACGAGGAGGCCGCGCCGTGCGGCCGGTGCGACAACTGCGCGGGGCCGCTGCACACCCCGGACGTCTCCGCCGAGGCGCTGGCCGCCGCCCGGGCCGCGCTCGGCCGCCCGGGCGTGAGCTTCGAGCCCCGACGGCTCTGGCCGACCGGGATGGACGCGCTCGGGGTGCCGCTCAAGGGCCGGATCCCGGCGGGCGAGCAGGCGGAGACCGGCCGTGCGCTCGGCCGGCTGTCCGACATCGGCTGGGGCAACCGGCTGCGCGCCCTGCTCGCCGAGCAGGCGCCGGACGTGCCGGTGCCCGGCGAGGCGGTGGACGCCCTGGTGGCGGTGCTCGCCGACTGGGCCCGCGGTCCGGGCGGTTGGGCCGGGCCCGCGACCACGGAGGGAGCCCGGCTGGACCGACCGGTCGGCGTGGTGACGATGGCCTCCTCCGCCAGGCCCCGGCTGGTCGGCAGCCTGGGCACGCGGATCGCCGAGATCGGGCGGCTGCCGCTGCTCGGCCGGATCGAGTACGCCGGCGGGCTGCCCCCGCACGGCGCCCGCAGCAACAGCGCTCAGCGGCTGCACTCGCTGGCCGGCGCGCTGGTCCTGCCACCGGAGGTCGAGCAGGCGGTGGCGGCCGCCGGTGGGCCGGTGCTGCTGGTGGACGACCTCGTCGACTCGGGGTGGACGGTCACCGTGGCCGCCCGGCTGCTGCGCCGGGCGGGGGCGAGCGCGGTGCTGCCGCTGGTGCTGGCCGTGCAGGGGTGACCCGACGCCGGAAAACCGGCGAAGGAGCCCTCTCGTTCACTCGAATGGCCCAACAGAAAGGATCAAGCGAAGCGATTTCGATCACACCGGTCGAACGGCCCGAGAAAGGAGTGGTCACCGTGCCGATGACGGCTCACCCTGCCCTCCGGGCGTTGTGGATCAAGGCTCGGCGGCACCTCCACGGCGTTCGGGCGACTGTGGAACATATCCGGCAGACCATGGGCTATCGGATGGCGTTCATCATTTCATCGTTGCCGCTCCGCCCCCGATGCCCCGAGAATTGGGGGGTACCCGAAATCCGGTCCGCTGGACCCGCCCTTCGGCGTACCCAGGCACCCGCCTGCCCACGGGCCAGGAAGGAGGATCGTGATCAACGGTATCGGCCGAGGTCAGAATCCCTTCTCCGGGAGCCCGGAACCCAGACGGGTGCTGGACCTGGAGACCTGGACCGCCTCGGGGATCCCGTTGCTGCGCGACCCGCGCGAGTTCGTCGTGGAACTGCACCAGCGCCACCTGCCCCAGCCGGGCACCGTCGTGGTCGCCGTCCTGGACGCGCTCCACCACCTCGCCGCCTCGGCCTCGTTCACCCCCTGGCCGCACGACACCGACGGATGGCAGCACCGCAACGCGCTGCTGGCGAACCTGCGCCGGATCATCCCGCACGACCTGCGACTGCCCGAGCCGACCCGGACGGCCCTACTGCTGCGCTGCCGCGACGGCGCACCCGGCTGGACGGTGCAGGACGGCGCCTGGATGTGGGCGCTGCGGGACGCGTCCGCACTGCACGGACTGCGCTGCGGGGCGTACATCGGACTCACCCCGGCGGGCTGGCAGGTCCTCGGGGACGGTCGGGGCGGGCGCAAGCCGCACTCGGGCTCCTGGGCCGAGGGGCCGGTGCACACCGTGACGGAACTGCCGCCGCGTTCGGCCCTGGAGGCCCCGCGTGGCCAGCGGACCCGCCTGCTGGCGGCCGACCAGGCCAAGCGCGGCGAGGACACGGCGCGCTCCCCGCAGTCCGAGCCCCCGTGGGCCGCGACGCGGGCCGCGACGGCCGAACCGACCCGCCGCACCAGCACGCGCTGAGTCCGCGGCAGCCCTCGGCCGTCGGGCCGTCAACACCGGCCTTCGACAACGGCCGTCGGCACCGTGCCGTCAGCCACCGGGGGCCGCGGGACGGACTTCGGGCCCGGCACCGTACGGCGGCGCCGGGCCCGAAGTGGACGGCTGTGGTCAGGCCTTGCCCGGGCGGCCCGGCGTGGTTCCGGCCGCGCCCTTCGCGGCCGGGCCGGCGTCGCCGCAGACCACCAGCAGCGCGGTCGCGTGGTCGAGCGCCTTGGCGTACGCCTCGGCGGCCCGGGCGGACGGTCCGCCGTTGACCACCAGGACGACCACCTCGCGACGGACCGGACGGGTCAGCGCGGCGTCCGCGTAGAACACGTCCCCGCCCTCCGCGAGCTGCGCCCAGTAGCGCTCCTCACCGAAGGACAGCTCGTGCTGCTGCCAGGGGTGCGCTTCGCCGACCGTCAGCACCAGGATGTCGCCCGGGTTGCGGCCGGACTCCAGCAGCAGGTCGACCGCGTCGTCGGCGCGCTCCACCGCCTGTGCCGGGGTGGCGGCGATCCGCTGGACCTCCACCCGCGGTTCGGCGGGGGCCGGGCGGCGCGGTGCCGGCCCGGGCTTGGGGACCAGTTGCGGCGGGCCCGGACGGGCGGCGCGCGGCGGGGCCGGGCGCGGGGGCGCCGGACGGGGTCCGGGCACCGGAGCCGGGGCGACGACGGTGGTGGGTGCGGTGGCGGGGGCTTGTGCGTCCGACTCGCGGAGGAAGGGAACGCCGGGGCCCGGGAGGCTCTCGTGAATCTCCGGCTCCTCGGGGAAGACAGGCATACCCGGATATCTATCAAATGCCGGTCGGACGCGCACGGGCACCCCACCCCTTGGGCGCCGGCCTCCTGCCGCCCCCTCCCGGGGCAATTCCAGACGGACCGTCAGAAACCGAGCGTCAACTGTTCGTCGGCGGACCCCTGGCCGTCGCCCGCACCCTCCCGAACGCGCTTGAGATGGCGCCACTTCGGCAGTCCGTCCATGTACGCCCAGGAGAGCCGGTGGTGCTCGGTGGGGCCGAACTCCTCCAGTGCGGCACGGTGCACCGGGGACGGGTAGCCGGCGTTGTCGGCGAAGCCGTAGTCCGGGTACCCCTCGCCCAGTTCGGCCATCAGGCCGTCGCGGTGGACCTTGGCGAGCACCGAGGCGGCGGAGACGCAGATGCAGGACTGGTCGCCCTTGATCACCGTGCGCACCCGCCAGGGTCCGCCGAGGTAGTCGTGCTTGCCGTCCAGGATCACCGCGTCGGGTTCGACCGGCAGCGCCTCCAGCGCGCGGACGGCGGCCAGCCGCAGCGCCGCCGTCATACCGAGCTCGTCGCACTCCTGCGGGGTGGCCTGCCCGAGCGCGTACGCGGTGACCCAATCGGCGAGGACGGGTGCGAGCGCGCGACGGCGCAGCTCGGTGAGCAACTTGGAGTCGGTCAGCCCTTCCGGCGCCTTGCGCAGACCGGTGACGGCCGCGCCCACGGTGACCGGCCCGGCCCAGGCGCCGCGCCCGACCTCGTCGAGACCGACGACGATCTTGGCGCCGGCCCGGCGGAGCGAGCGTTCGACGGAGTGCGTCGGGGGGACGATGGGCATGGCGTAATCCGTTCAGCGGGGGCAGCCTCCAGCCTAAGCCCGCTCACAACCGCCGAATCCGCCTCCCGGGAGGGAGGGGTCCGGGGGAGGCACCGGGTCCGGCAGTGCCCGGGCCCGGCACCGACCGCCTCAGGCCCGGATCATCGGCTCCAGCACCTCGTCCACCAGCCGACCGGCGAACCCCGGCCCCATGTTCTCCAGCCCGCGGATCTTGACCTGGTAGAGCAGTACCGCCGGAATGACGTCGGCCACCAGCGGGGTGGCCGCACCGGGCCGGACGTCGCCGCGCTCGGCACCGCGACGCAGGATCTCCAGGATGGTCCGCGCGGTCGGCTCGATGACCCGGTCGGTGATGAAGGCCTTGAAGACCTCGGCCCGCTCCTGGTCGATCTCGCCCATCAGCGCGTTGAGCGCGGAGCCCGTCCGGGAGGCCATCGCCTGCGTGAACCCCTCGATGAGCCGGTGGAGTTCGTCACGCGCGGACCCGAGGTCGGGGGTGTCGTAAGGGCGTGGAAGAGTGGCATCCAGGGCGTCGATGACGAGTTCGTCCTTGGACGCCCAGCGCCGGTAAAGCGCGGCCTTCCCGGTCCGCGCCGCGCCGGCGACCCCTTCCATGGTGAGCCGCGCGTATCCGCCGGAGGTGAGCTGGTCGAGGGCGGCCTCGAAGATCGCGTTCTCCAGTTCCTTCCCCCGGCGCCGCGCCGGCCGCGTCAGCGCCTGGCGGGCGGCCCGCACCGGACAGAAGCCCGGTTCGCCACCCGGCCCCGAGCCCGACCCGGCGCCCGACCCCCCTGACGCCACCCCGACACCCTCCTCCCCCGGTCGAACGGCCCCGGACCGGACAGCCCCGGACCGCACGGCCTCAGGCCGGAGGACCTCGGGCCGAACAGCCGCCTCTCCGGGCGCCGGCCCCGCCGAACCACCCGGCGACCGACCGGACCGGTCCGCCACCAGGCGTCGCACCAACCGCTCCATCGCCACCACCCTTAAGGAACGCTTGCGTTCACAATCACGGCCAGGATATCGTCCCGCTTAGTGAACGATCCCGTTCCTTCTCGGCCTGCGCAAGGGCGCAGTGCCATGCCCGGACCGGCGACTCCGCCGGCCCCGCACCACCGAGCACATAGCCAGCAGGGGGCACATTCGTGGCTATCTCCGACACGCTCAGCAAGAACCCACCACCGCGGACGAACCAGGGGCGGGGCAAGGGCATCACCCTGACCGTCATCGCCGCCACCCAGCTCATGGTGGTCCTCGACGCGACCATCGTGAACATCGCACTGCCGCACATCAGGGACGCCCTGGGCTTCTCGACCACCGACCTGTCGTGGGTCATCAACGCCTACACCCTGACCTTCGGCGGGCTGCTGCTGCTCGGCGGTCGAGCGGGTGACATCCTCGGCCGCCGAAGGGTGTTCATCTTCGGCACCCTGCTGTTCGGCCTGGCCTCGCTGCTCGGTGGTTTCGCGCAGGACAGCAGCCTGCTGCTGGCCGCCCGCGCGCTCCAGGGCATCGGCGGCGCGATCTGTTCCCCGACCGCCTTCGCCCTGATCGCCACCAACTTCGACGAGGGACCGGAACGCAACCGCGCGTTCGGCGTGTTCTCGGCGGTGGCGGGTTCCGGCGCCGCGATCGGCCTGCTGGCCGGCGGTCTGCTCACCGAGTACCTGAACTGGCGCTGGGTGTTCTTCGTCAACGTGCCGATCGCGATCCTGATCGCGATCGCCGCGCCGCGCCACATCGCCGAGTCCGAGCGCCACCCGGGCCGCTTCGACCTCCCCGGCGCCCTCACCTCGACGCTCGGCCTGGTCGGCCTGGTCTACGGGTTCATCCGGGCCGCCTCGGACGGCTGGTCGGACGGCATCACGCTCGGCTCCTTCGCGGCCGGCGCGATCCTGCTCGCCGCCTTCCTCGTGGTCAAGAGCCGCACCGACCAGCCGATCACCCCGATGCACCTGTTCGCCAACCGCAACCGCACCGGCGGCCTGGTGATGATGCTCTGCCTGGCGGCGGCCATGTTCGGCATCTTCTTCTACGTCGTGCTGTTCGTGCAGGGTCCGCTCGGCTACAGCCCGCTGAAGGCCGGTGTCTCCTTCCTCCCGATCAGCGTCGCGATCATCATCGCCGCGCAGATCGCCTCCAACCTCCAGGCCAAGTACGGCCCGAAGCCCTTCATGGCAGGCGGCGCACTGCTGGTCACCGTCGGCCTCACCTGGCTGACCCAGATGAGCAAGGACAGCGGCTACCTGGACGGGGTCCTCGGCCCCACGGTGGTGTTCGGCTTCGGCATGGGCCTGATCTTCGTCCCGGTGATGCTGCTCGCGGTCGCGGGCGTCCCGGGCGAGGAGACCGGCGCCGCCTCCGGCCTGCTCAACTCGATGCAGCAGATCGGCGGTTCGCTCGGCCTGTCGATCCTGACCACGGTCTTCGCGCACTACGCCACGGCCGAAGCCGCCGTGCAGCTGCCGAAGTTCATGGAGAGCGCGAAGCCTGAGCAGCTGGCCTACCTCCAGCAGCACCACGAATTCCCGCAGGGCACCGACGCCGCGAACACCGTGCTCACCCAGGGCATTTCGCACGGCTTCATCGTGGGCGCCGCGCTCGCGGCGGTCGCCCTGCTCGTCGCGGTCTTCGTGATCAAGGCCAAGGCCAGCGACCTGCCGAGCGGTTCCTCCGCCGTCGCGATGCACTGACACCGTCACCGTGCGCCGACGCCGCCACCGCGCGCCGACGCCGTAGGTGACGGACCGGCGCCGCACGACGCCAAGGGCCGGCCGGGAGCAGCACGCTCCCGGCCGGCCCTACCGCTGTCCGCGGCCCCCGCCTCCACCCTCGGGCGGTCTACCAGGCCTCGTACGCCAGCCCCGCCTGATCGCAGGCCGTACGGCCGACCGTCCTCGAGTCGACCCTCGGCCGCTCCGCCAGGATCTCCCGGGCCCGGGTGGCCGCGAGGTTGGTGGCGTACCAGGGCTTCGACTCCGCCCCCAGGCCCTGCCCGATCAGCTGCAGTGCACAGCTCCGCTGCGGCTCGGGGAGCCGGTCCAGGGCAGGCACCGCGTCCGCCGAAAGCCCGCGGACGTTGCGCAGGTCGATGGCCGCAGTGCGCGGGTCGTCCCGCAGGGCCTGCTCGTACCGGGTGACGTTCTGCTCGGCGACGATCGCGTCCGGGCCCATCAGGCCGTAGACCGCGACGGTGAGCATCCCGCTGAGGACGACGACGCGCGGCAGCCAACCGGCACGGCGGGTCAGCCCGGCGGCGATCAGCAGCAGGAAGACGGCACCCAGCCAGACCTCGACCACCAGCACCCAGAGCCGCAGCCTGGTGAGCCCGGAGGCGTCCACGTAGAACCACATCCGGCCGAGCGCCGAGGCGACCACGACCAGCGCCAGCAGGCAGAGCAGCCCGAGCAGGATCCGCGCCACCCGGCGGTCGGCCACGGTGGTGCGCGGCGCCCAGCGGTTGGCGACCGCCACCACGACCAGCGTCAGCACGGTGATCACGCTCAGCTGCCAGAAGCCCTGCCGGGCGTACTCGGAGCGGCTCATCCCCGTGTTGCTCAGCACGGCGTCCGCGCCGCCGAGCACCACCACGGCCTGGATCACCGCGAAGACACCGAACATCAGGTTCAGCCCGATCAGCGGAAGCGCCCACTCCAGCCGCCGCCGCTCCCGGCCCGGCCGGATCACCGTACGGTCCCAGCGGCGCGGGCCGGCGGCCATGTGCGCGAAGCCCAGCACGGTCACCGTTCCGAGCACGAACAGCGCGCCGCGCCCCGGGAGCTGGTCGAGGTCGAGATCCGGACTGAGACCGCCCAGCAGATCCGCCATGGCGGCGTCGGCGCTGGCGAACAGCAGGCCGAAGACGGTCAACAGGGCGGCGGCGACCCCGAGCGCCTTGAGCACCGGGACGATCCGGTCGCGGCCGGGCAGCGGCCGCCGGTCCATGCTCTCCCAGACCCAGACCACCGAGGACACCAGCTGCCACACGATGCCGGGCAGCGGGAACAGCACACCCGGCCAGCGACGGCCGCCGTGCAGCGCCAGCGAGGCCAGCGCCAGCGCACCGACCACGGCCGGCACCGCGGGCCAGCCGGCGTCCCACTGGGCCGGGACGGCGAGCAGGGCGAGGGCGAGCAGGCTCCACACCGCCGTCCAGGGTCGGATCCGGCGCCCGGCCGTCCGGGCGGCGATCCCCGCCCCAACCGCGGTGGCGGAGCCGAGCAGCAGCAGGTTGGGCCCCAGACCGTCGTAGAGCAGCCAGGCCGTCAGCAGGCCGGTGAGCAGGGCCGCCAGGAGGATCTTGGGGGTGGCCCCCGCCCGGCGCTCGGGGGCACTGGGGGCCAGCCACGCGGGAGGCGAGGGCACGGCCACGCCGGGCGCCCGGCCCGGGCCCGGCCTGCTCTGCGGGTGGGTACCCGCCGGGCGGTAGGGACCGTACGGGTCGAACGCGTCGTACGGATTGGACGACTGGGTCGGACCCGGCGCGACTGGATCGGGCGACCTGGTCGGGTCGGGTGACCCAGTCGGCCCCGGCGTGACGGGATCGGGCGACCCGGTCGGGTCGGGTGACCCAGTCAGGTCAGGAGACTCGGTCAACCCCGGTGCGACCAGATCGGACGACCCGGTCAGGTCGGGCGACTCAGTCAAGTCGGACGACCCAGTCGCCCCCGGCGCGATCAGGTCGGGCGACCCAGTCGAGTCAGGTGACCCAGTCGGATCGAGCGACTCAGTCGACCCCGGCGAGGTCGAGTCGGCCGACTCGGTCGGACCGGGCGAATCGGACGGGGCAGGCGTGGACGGGCCCGGCATGAGTCCCCCTCAGTGGTCGGCAGGCATGCGGACGCCACCCATCGGGCGGTCCGCGGACCGGCGCGCTCAGCGCCCGGCCGCTGCCGACTGTAGACCATTCTGAACAAGTTCAAAAATCAGTTTCGAACGTGTTCAGAATGCCCTCACCACCACAGGACTCCCCTGGCTACCCCTTCACCGATCCGGCCAGCAGCCCCCGGACGAAGTAGCGCTGGAGACTGAAGAAGACGATCAACGGAACGATGATCGACAGGAACGCCCCGGCCGTGAGCAGCTCCCAGCGCCCGCCGAGGGAGCCGGACAGCTGCGCCAGCCGCACCGTCATCGGCGCCACCTCCGGTGTGCCGCCCGCGAAGGTCAGCGCCACCAGCAGGTCGTTCCAGACCCACAGGAACTGGAAGATCGCGAACGAGGCCAGCGCCGGGGTGCACAGCGGCAGCACGATCGAGCGGAAGATCTTGAAGTGCGAGGCGCCGTCCACCACCGCGGCCTCCATCAGGTCGCGCGGCAGCTGGGCGATGAAGTTGTGCAGCAGGAACACCGCCAGCGGCAGCGCGAACATGGTGTGCGCCAGCCAGACCGGCGCGTAGCTCCCCTTCAAATCCACCGCCGGGATCAGCGTCAGCGAGCCCAGGTGCGCACCGCCGGCGAACAGCCGCAGCAGCGGGATGAGCGCCATCTGGAGCGGCACCACCTGGAGCGCGAACACCGTGAAGAAGACCGCGTCGCTCCCCCGGAACCGCACCCAGGCCAGCGCGTACGCCGCCATCGCCGCCAGTGCCAGCGGGAAGACCGTCGCCGGGACGCTGATCGCCAGCGAGTTGACCAGGAAGGGCATCAGGCCGGTGGAGGCGCCGGACCCGCCCTCGAACAGCACCGAGTGGTAGTTGCCGAGGCCGAGGTCCGGATGGAGGAAGGCGTTCCACCACCCGCTGGCTGTCACATCCTGCTTGGGGCGCAGAGAAGTCACCAGCAGGCCCAGCGTCGGGATCGTCCAGAGGACCGTCATCGCGATCACGAACACCGAGGCCAGCGGACTGCTGAAGGCCTTCCGCACCGGCTGCACCGACCGCGTCGACTTCACCGGCCGCACCGACCGCGCCGCCTTCACCGACCGCACCGACTCCACCGGCCGCACCGACCGCGCCGCCTTCACCGACCGCACCGACTCCACCGGCCGCTCCCGGCCGCCCGTCCCGGTCACCGGACCTCACGCTCCTTCCGCAGCTGCACGATGTTGTAGGCCACCAGCGGCAGCACCGCGAGGAAGAGGAGCACCGCGAGGGCACTGCCCCGGCCGGAGTTGAACTGCACGAAGGACTGCGAGTACATCTCGTTGGCCAGCACCTGGGTGCCGAAGTTCCCGCCGGTCATGGTGCGGACGATGTCGAAGGCCTTCAGGGTGATGATCATGACAGTGGTCAGTACGACCATCACCGTGGTGCGGATCATCGGCACGGTGACGTACCAGAACAGCCGCACCCCGCTCGCGCCGTCCAGCCGGGCCGCCTCCACCACCTCGTCCGGGATCGCCTTGATCGCCGCCGACAGCACCACCATCGCGAAGCCGGTCTGCACCCAGACCATCACCGCCATCAGCAGGAAGGTGTTCAGCGGCTGCGAGAGCAGCCAGTTCGGCGGATCGTCCCAGCCCACGGCGACGGCGAGTTGGCTGAGGAGGCCGATCTGCGGCTGGCCCGGCCCGCGCGACTCGTAGACGAACTTGAAGATGATCGACGCGCCGACCAGCGAGATCGCCATCGGCATGAAGATCAGCGACTTGTACACCGACTGGCCGCGCATCCGGTCGACCAGCAGCGCCAGCACCAGCCCCAGCCCGGTCGCCACGAGCGGCGCGACCACCAGCCAGAGCAGCGTGTTGACCAGCACCTTCTGCACCGAGTCGGAGGTGAGGGCCCAGCCGAAGTTCTCACCGCCGACGAACCGGGTGCCGTCGTCGTTCTGGAGGCTGAGGTAGACCGTGCGGACCAGCGGCACGACCAGGCCGACGGCCAGCAACAGCACCGCCGGGCCGAGGAACACCGCGACCGCCAGCGGTCGGGCCAGACGGCCCCGGGCCCGACCGGCGGCCAGGAAGACCACCAGCAGGATGCCCAGGAAGCCCGCGACGGCGCCGAAGGTGTTGCCGAACTTGACCGCCGCGTCGTTCCAGGAGCCGGCCGCCAGGTTCTCGGCGACCAGCCTCCCGGCGGCCGATTCGGCGACGGGTGACGGGAATCCGGTTACGGACATGGCTGCGCTTCCCTTCGGGTGTGGTGGGAAGGGGGGCGGGCGGTGCGGGTGGGTGGCCCCGCAC
>NZ_JBHUAL010000100.1:25811-32336 GCF_042789775.1 Kitasatospora sp. NPDC056800
CCTCGGGGGGTGGGGGGGTGGGGGGGGGGGGGGGGGGGGGGGGTGGCCCCCCCCCCGCCCTCGACAGGTGGTCCTCGGTGTGCCCGACCCCCGGGAACCGGCTCCTCGGTGTCGGCCCCGGAGGCCGGCGCCGGACCCAGGACCGAAACCGGGGCCAGGGCCAACTCCGGGTCCAACTCCGACTCCCACTCCAACTCCGGTTCTGGCTCCGAGAGCAGCCCCGGAACCAGTCCCGGAACCGAGCAGGACGGACGGCCCGGCTACTGCGGCCAGGCGGCGTCGATGTCGGCGGCGGTCTTCTGGATCGACTGCCCCTCGGCGAACCAGGCGGTCAGCGACTTCCACTCCTGCCCGGCGCCCACGGCGGCCGGCATCAGGTCGGAGCCGTCGAAGCGGAAGGTCGCCGACGGGTCCGTCAGCGCCTCCGCCGACAGCTTGTCGATCGGGTCGGTGTAGAGGCTCTTGTCCACGCCCTGGTTGGCCGAGACCCAGCCGCTCGCGGTCTTCACCCGGCTGCTCGCCCAGTCCGAGCTGGACAGGTAGTTCTGCACCGCCTGCACCTCGGGCCGCCCGGAGAAGGCCGCCAGGAACTCGCCGCCGCCCTCGACCGGGTTGGCGACCGACGGGTTCACCGCGGGCAGGTGGAAGGCGAAGACGTCCCCGTCCGGGCCGACCTTGGTGCCCTTGGGCCACTGCGCCTCGTAGAAGGAGGCCTGCTGGAGCATCAGGCACTTGCCGCTCAGGATCGGCGTGCCCGCGTCCTGGAAGGTGGTGGTGGCGATCGACTTCACGTCACCGAAGCCCGCGTTGACCCAGGCCGGGTTCTGCATCCAGTCGGCGACCGTCTTCATCGCGGTGGTGATCTTCTGGTCGGAGAACTTCACCTGGTGGCCGACCCACTGGTCGTACACCTCGCCGCCGTACGAGCCGAGCACCACCTCCTCCAGCCAGTCGGTGGCCGGCCAGCCGGTGGCCGTCCCGGAGGCGATGCCGCCGCACCACGGCTTGGCGCCGCCGGCCTTGGCGATCCGGTCGCTGAGCGCCATCAGGTCGGTCCAGGTCTTGGGCACGTCGTAGCCGGCCGCCGTGAAGGCCTTCGGCGAGTACCAGACCAGGGACTTCATGTTGGCGCTCATCGGGGCCGCGTAGTAGGTGCCGTTGACCGAGCCGTACGTCTTCCAGATCGGGCTCCACTTGTCCTGGTTGGCAACGGTCTGGGCGGGCGGCTTCACCACCTTGCCGCTCTTCACCATCTGCGCCAGCAGGCCCGGTTGCGGGATGATCGCGAAGTCCGGGGCGTTGCCGCCGGAGACCCGGACCGGCAGCTGGGACTCGAAGTCGTTCGAGCCCTCGTAGCTGATCCTGATCCCGGTGCACTTGCTGAACTCGGCCCAGGACTTCTCCAGGTTGTCCGACTCCGGGCTCAGGATCGAGGCGAACATCGTCACGGTGGTGCCCGAGTGTCCGGCGTACGGCTGGTACCTGGCGCAGTCGCCGGACAGCGAGGCGGCCGATCCGCCTCCGCCGCCACCCGAACCGCCGGAGCTGTTGGAGCAGGCCGCGGTCAGCGCCAGTGCCGCCACCAGGACGGGCACGGCGGCCAGACGGCGGCGGGAACTCGGTTGCGGCGCGGTCGGGTTGAGGGTCAATGCGGTTCTCCTCGCCAGGGCATGCTGCCGACGGTGGGCTGAACGACATTGCGCTGTACCGGAGATGGGCCTACACGGGGATCGCGGACAGGTTCACGGGAACGGAATCGCGGAACGGATTCGCGGAACGGGATCACGAGCGGGATCACGAGCGGACGGCGGCCGGACTGATCGAAGACGTTAACGCAGCCGCCGCCCCCCGCCAAGGTCCCCGTTCGACCTTCACAAGCCGGTGTCCCGACCGTGACCCGCGACCGGAAGCCGAAGGCCCCGACCGGACGTTCAGCCGGACGTCCAATCGGACATCCACCGCAAATCCAGCCGGGGCCTTGCGATATGACCGAACGTCAGAAGAGCCGCACCGGCAGCTCCAGCAGGCTGTTGACCACCAGCGAGGGGCTCGGCCGCAGGTCCGCGTCCGGCACCGCGAGCGACAGCCCCGGGAAGCGCTCGAACAGCGCGGGCAGCGCGACCCCCGCCTCCAGCCGGGCCAGCGGGGAGCCCGGGCAGACGTGCGGGCCGTGGCCGAAGGACAGGTGGCGGGACGGGTCCCGGGTGATGTCGAAGACCTCGGCGGTCACCCCGTGCTGGAGCGGGTCGCGGCCGATCGCGTTGTACGAGACCAGCACCGGTTCGCCGGCCGGGATCACCACCTCGCCGACCGGTATGGGCTCGGCGGCGAACCGGAACAGGAAGTTGCTGGTCGGCGGTGTCCAGCGGAGCGACTCCTCCACCACCGCGTCCCAGGACACCTGTCCCGAACGCACCAGTTCCAGCTGGTTCGGGTGGGCCAGCAGGGCCCGCACCGCGTTGCCGATCAGGTTCACCGTCGTCTCGTGGCCGGCCGCGATGATCACCCGCAGGGTGGCCGCCGCCTCCGCGTCGCTCAGCGCCCCGCCCTCCGTGTCGGCCGCCAGTAGCACGCTCGCCAGGTCCTCGCCGGGAGCCGAACGGCGCTGCGCCACCAGGCCGTTGACGAAGGCGTTCAGCCCGGCGACGGTCGCCTGGATGCCCTCCGGGTTCGGCTTGATGCCGAAGAACCGCTCGTACAGGTCGCGCAGCAGGCCGTGGTCCGACTCCGCTACGCCCAGCAGCGAGCAGATCACCGTCATCGGCAGCGGGAAGGCGAAGGCCGTCTTGAGGTCCACCAGCGGCTCGCCCGCCGCCAGGGCGTCCAGCAGCGCGTGGGTGATCTCCTCGACGCGCGGACGCATCAGCTCCACCCGGCGCGGGGTGAAGGCCTGCGCGACCAGTGCCCGAAGCCGGCGGTGCTCGGCCCCGTCGGTGGTCACCATGCTCGGGCCGGGCACCGCCAGGCCGATCAGCGGCCAGGTCTTCGGGACCTCGCCGCGCTGGTAGGCCGCCCAGTGCGCGGCGTCCTTCACGAGCCGGGCGTTCGTGAGCAGGTCACGCGCGGCGGCGTGCCGCGTCACCGCCCAGGCGGCGACCCCGCCGGGCAGTTCGACCGGCACCACCGGGCCGGCGGCCCGCAGCAGGGCGCCCTCGGCCGCGTTGTCGCGGGCCAGCGGGTCGAGGGCGATTCGGGCCGGGGCAGCGGTCATCGACGTCTCTCTTTCGAAGCTCTGGAGAAGCTCTCTCGAAGCCTTTCGAAGCCGTTCGAAGCCGTTCGAAAACAGCCGAAGCCTTTCGGAGGTTTCGAGGGCGTTCGAGGGGCTTCGCGGCTCTTTCGAACGGCGGGTGCGGGTGGATCAGGCCGGGTGGCCGGGGGTGAACGAGACCGGCAGCGCCACCAGCCCGCGCACCCAGGCCGACGGCCGCCACACCAGCGCGTGCTCGGCCACCGCCAGCCGCAGGTCCGGCAGCCGGTCGAGCAGCACCTCGATCGCGGTGGTGGCGATCACCTCGGCCGCCTCCTGGGCCGGGAACGGGCAGCCGTGCTCGCCGTACGAGTAGCTCAGGTGCGCCCGGTTGCCCTCCGCCGGGCGGCCGTCCGGCTGCCGGACGGCCGGGTCGGCGTTGGCCCCGGCGATGCCGAGCAGGACCATGTCCCCCTCGCCGATCCGCTGGCCGCCCACCTGGGTGTCGCGGACCGCCCAGCGTCCGGCGAAGATCTGGGTCGGGGTGTCCTCCCAGAGCGCCTCGTTCAGCGCCTGGCTGATGCTGCGCCGGCCGCCGGCCAGCGAGGCCGCGAACCGCTCGTCGGTGAGCATCAGCCGCAGCGTGTTGGAGATCCAGTACGAGCTCGGCTGGTGCCCGGCGATCAGCAGCACCCGCAGGTCGCGCATCACCTCGTCGTGGGTCAGCCCGGCCGGGTGCGCCAGCATCCGCGAGGCGACGTCGGCGCCCGGGTGCTCGGCCTTCTCCTCGACCAGCGCGAGCATCAGCTCCAGCAGCCGTTGGGCGCCGGCCGGCGCGTCCGGGCCGCCGTCCAGCATGGCCAGCAGCGCCGCGATCAACTGCGGCGCCTGCTCCTCGTCCAGGCCGAGCACCCGGCACAGCACCAGCAGCGGCATCCGGTGCGCGTACTCGGCGACCAGGTCGGCCTCGCCGCGCCCGGCGAACTCGTCGATCAGACCGTCGGCGATCTCCTCCGCGTGCTTGCGCAGCTCGTACGGGTCGATCCCGGCCAGCGCGTCGGTGACCGCGCGCGAACGCCGGACGTGCTCCTCGCCCTCGGCGTAGAGGATCGAGGGGACGGGGGCCATCATCGGCTTCAGCGGCCAGTCGGCGGGCAGCGTCGCCCAGGCGTGCCAGCGGCTGGAGTCGCGGCCGAACAGCTGCGGCCGGCCGGTCACCTGCTGGAGCTCGCGGTAGCCGATGACCAGCCAGGCGGGCACGCCGCCGGCCAGCTCGACCGGGGCGACCGGGCCGTGCGCGGCGCGCAGCTCGCGGTAGAGCTGGGACGGGTCGGTCTGGAAGCGCGGCCCGTACAGCGGCGTGGCGCCGGCGTGCGCCGGGCAGCCCGGGGGCGGGGTGGCGGCGGGCTCGGTCACGGGGTGCTCTCCTCGTAGATCGCGGTGCGGGGCCCGGCCGGGGCTGGCCGCGCGGCGGGGGCCGTCTCGTCCTCCCCGGCGGCAGCGGCCGGGACGCCTCCGTCGGCACCGGCCAGGACGGCTCCGTCGGCACCGGCCAGGGCGGCCTCGTCGGCCCCGGCCAAGGCGGCCAGGTGGTGGACCAGGGCGATCAGCACCCGCTTGCCGGACTCGCGGTCGCGCGCGTCGCAGTCCACCAGCGGCACCTCGGCCGGCAGGTCCAGCGCCTCGCGGACCTGCTCCAGGGTGTGGCCCGGCTCGCCGAAGTTGTTGCGGGCCACGATGAACGGCGTGCCGTGGTGCTCCAGCCGGTCGATGGCGTACCAGGAGTCCTCCAGGCGCCGGGTGTCCACCAGGACGACCGCGCCCAGGGCGCCGCTGAACAGGCGGTCCCAGAGGAACCAGAAACGTTCCTGCCCGGGCGCGCCGAACAGGTACAGCACCTGGCGCTCGGAGAGGGTGATCCGGCCGAAGTCGAAGGCGACCGTGGTGGAGCGCTTGCCCCAGGCGCCGGCCGGGTCGATGCCCTCGCCCGCCTTGGTCATCACCTCTTCGGTGTTCAGCGGGCGGATCTCGCTGACCGAGCCGACCAGGGTGGTCTTGCCCACGCCGAAGCCGCCGACCACGACGATCTTCAGCGCGTTGTCGGCCGTCGCCCGCAGCGGGGTGCGGGCACCGGCGGGCCGGACGTCAGCGGCAGCCTGAACGGCGCCGGCGGGCCGGGCCTCCACAGCGGTCCGGACGCCGCCGACGGGCGAGACGTCAGAGCTGTTGAAGGCCATGCAGCACCTGCTTCAGCGTGTCGAGGTCGGGCAGCCGGGCCTTGTTCGGCGCGAACCGGGGGTGGCGGGCGGTGACCGCCCCGGACTCCAGCAGGTCGCCGAGCAGGATCTTCACCACCGAGACCGGCAGCGCCAGTTCCGCCGCCACCTCCACCACGGCGGTCGGGGCCTCGCACATCCGCAGGATCCGGGCGTGCTCCGACTGCATCCCGGGCGCCGGCTGCCGCTCGGCGACGATCAGGGTCACCAGGTCGAAGGCGTTCTCCGGGGAACGGCTGCGGCCCCGGGTGATGGTGTAGAGGCGGTCCGGGTCGTCGTCGCGCCCCGGCAGCACCGGCCCCGGACTCATCCGCCCACCTCGCTCCGCGCGGCGGGGGCGTCGACCCCCGCGACCCCCGCGACTCCTTCGACCGTCCGCTCGCTCCGCGCGCTCATATGACCGCGCTCTCTTGCGCGGCCTCGCCTTCCGCCGCCCGGGCGGGCGCGCTGAGGTGGACCCCGATCTGCTCGATCAGGCCGTGCATGTTGTGGCCGACCACGCCGACGTCCGCGTCGTCGTCCGTGACCACCGCCAGGTGCGCGCCCTCGCCGGCCGCCACGATGCACAGGATGCCGCCGTGGAACTCGGTCATCGACTGCCGCACGCCGCCGCTGCCGTCGCCGAACTCGATCGAGGCGCCGTGCGCCAGGCTCTGCAGACCGGAGGCGATGGCGGCCAGCTGGTCGGCCTGGTCGGTGCTCAGACCGGCGGTGTGGCAGAGCTTGAGGCCGTCGGCGGAGAGCACCAGGGCGTGCCGGGTGCCGGGGGTCGCCGCCAGCAGGTTCTCCAACAGCCAGTCGAGGTCACGGTCGGTGGCACTGCTCATCAGGTGTCCTTCTCGGTGACGGGGGAAGCGTCGGGCGTGGTGTCGGGGGCTGTGGTCGGCACCCCGGAAGGGTCGGTGGCCGGCGGCCCGGCAGAGTCGGCGGCCGGAGCCCCGGCAGGGTCCGTGACCGGCGTCCCGGCGGGGCCCTCGGTCGGAGCCCCGGCGGCGGGCCGCCCGGCCCCCCCCCGACGGGCGGCGGCCCCGCGGAACGCGCCCCAACCGCCGGCCCCACCCC
>NZ_JBHUAL010000101.1:0-32025 GCF_042789775.1 Kitasatospora sp. NPDC056800
GCGTACCGCCCACCGGGGCCTCCGGGCATTCGGGGAACCCGGTGACGGATCAACTGCCGTCCGGGCACCGGCGAAGCCTTCGTCAGGAGCGTCGGCGGCCGTTCCGGCGGGCGAGACGGAACACGGCGACACCGACGCCCACGCAGAGCAGGGCGCTCATCAGCAGGGCCGGTGTGCTGCTCCCGGTCTCGGGGAGCTGGCCCCCACCGTGGCCGGGCACCGGACCGGGCGAGTGGTGGTGGCTCGGGCCGCCCGTGGGCGACGGGCCGCGGGACGCCGAGTGGCTCGGGCCGGTCGTCGGGGACGCCGAGTGGGTGGGAGAAGCCGTCGGGGACGGCGAGTGGGTGGGAGAGGCGGTCGGGGACGGCGAGGAGGACGGGGACGGCGAGGGGGACGGCGAGGAGGACGGGGACGGGGACGGGGACGGCGAGGGGGAGGCGCAGGCGACCTCCTCGATCACGACCTCCCCGTTGCCGCTGCGCGCTCCGGTGGTGAAGGTCGCGGCGGCCGGGCCGAGGCTGGAGCCGCCGCCTCCCCCGCCGCCGTCGAGCGTGCTCGCCGTGGAGGAGCCGCCGGCGCCGCCCCCGTGGGCCCCGCCGCCGCCTCCGCCGCCGGCGCCCATGTGGGGGTCGCCGATGTTGACGGCCGCGTCGCCGCCCTTGGTGCCGGTGGCGCTGCCGCCCGCGAAGCCGTCGTGGTCGAACTCGGTGGTGGCGGTTCCACCCGCGCCACCCGCTCCCCCGTTTCCGCCGGACTTGCCGCCCTTGCCCGCCGCGCTCTGCCCGGTGTCGGCCCCGTCGGTTCCGGCCTGCCCGCCGGCGCCGCCGGACGCGGTTCCGTCGTTGGTGAAACTGCCGGCACCTCCGCCGCCGCCACCCGCGATGATCAGCGCGCTGCCACCCGTCGTCACGGTGGTGGCGCCTCCGCCGCCGGCACCGATGGCGCCGTTGCCGGGCCGGTGCTCCGTGTTGGAGGAGCCGCCCTGGCCGCCGCCGCCGTACCCGCCGTAGGCCAGGCTGCCGGGGACGGAGAGGTCTCCTCCGCTGCCCGCCTGCCCCACGTCGACGGTCAGCACCTGACCGCTCGTGACCTGGACCGTGGCTCGGACCTGACCGCCCTTCCCGCCGGGCGACCCGTAGACGGCGTTCCCTCCCGCACCGCCGGAGGCCTGCACCACCAGCTCGCAGATCCCTTCGGGGACCACGTACTGCTCGGGCGCGCCCTTGTAGTCGAACGTGTGGATTCCGGGGGCCGCAGACGCCTGGTGCGGGGCGCAGACGAGAAGGGCCGCCAGGGCGGCCGAGGCGGCGATTCCACCGGTTCCGTAGTGGATGTTTCTCATACAAACCTTGTAATCGAGCCGCGTTCCTCTCGAGGGGCAACACACGGCGCCGTCCGGGTGAACCGTGCGGGGCGGGAGCACGCCACCGTCGAGTGGGAATCATCAACCCGCCCCGAGAGCACGGGGGTTGGCGACCCCCGTCGCTCGGGCCACCTGACCGGCCGTCGGCCCGGCATCGCGATCCCGGAGGGGGCTTCCGGCCCCGGAAAGCCGGTCGGCACCGGAAAACCCGTTGGATGCGACAGTCCCGCCAATGGTAAACATGTGACATGTTACAAGGCACCCTCATCACTCTCCGGGCCCGTCACGACGCCGACCTCCCGGTCCTCCTGGCCGAGTTGTACGACGACGTGGCGACCCGCGCCCGGGCCGACACCCGGCCCTGGCGTCCCATCCCGCCCGGCTCGGCGGACTCCCCGTACGCCGTTCCCGGGCCGTCCGACGAGGCCGCCTGCTTCTCCGTGGTCGAGACGGCCTCCGGGCAGCTGGCCGGCGAGGCCCTCCTGTGGGGCATCGACACCCACAACCGCAGCGCCCACCTGGGCCTCGCCCTCCTGCCGGGCCACCGGGGGCGCGGGCTCGCCCCGGACGTCCTGCGGGTGCTCTGCCACTACGCCTTCCCGGTGCTCGGCCTGCGCCGTCTCCAGCTGGAGACCCTGGCGGACAACACCCCGATGCTCCGGGCCGCCGCCACGGCCGGCTTCACCGTCGAGGGGCGGCTGCGCCAAGCCGCCTGGGCGTACGGGGAGTTCGTGGACCAGCTGGTGCTCGGGCTGCTGGCCGAGGAGTGGCAGGGGTGAGCGACGGCCCGTCCGGGCTGCGGCCCCTCCCCCACG
This sequence comes from Kitasatospora sp. NPDC056800, assembly GCF_042789775.1. NCBI lineage: Bacteria > Bacillati > Actinomycetota > Actinomycetes > Kitasatosporales > Streptomycetaceae > Kitasatospora > Kitasatospora sp. NPDC056800. Next base: position 2,179 of record NZ_JBHUAL010000101.1, read on the forward strand.
GCTACACCAACCGCACCGCGGGTGACGGCACGGTCGTCGTGAAACGGTACGAGGGGCCGGACTCCGGGGAGCGGCGCCGGCGCGAGCACCGGCTGCTGTCCCTGCTGCACGGGCTGCTGCCGGTTCCCCCGGTGCTCGGCACCGAGCCGGGCGCCATCACGCTCGGCCACCTTCCCGGAGTGCCCGCGCAGGACCTGCTGGACGCCGGGCACGGCGCGCAGGTCCTGGCCGCCTGCGGGCGGGTGCTGCGACGGCTCCAGGCTGTCGACCCCGGCGTGGCCGGCGACGGTCCGGCGCCCCCGGGTTCGGTGCTGGCGCACGGGGACTTCGGGCCCAACAACCTGCTGCTGGACCCGGCGACCTTCGCCGTCACCGGCCTGCTGGACTGGGAGTTCGCCCATCTCGGCGAGCCGGTGGAGGACCTGGCCTGGTGCGAGTGGATCGTCCGCATGCACCACCCGGCCCGGGCGGGCGCCCTGCACCACCTCTTCGACGCGTACGGGCAGCCGGTGCCGCCCTGGCCGCGGCGCCGGGCCGCCATGCTCGCCCGGTGCGCCCGGCTGGAGGAGTTCTGCCGCCGGGGCGACCCGGGCGGGCCGGGGGTACGGCAGTGGCAGGAGCGCGGGCGCCTGACGGCGGGCTGGCCGGAGCAGCCGGGGCCGCCCTCCTGACCCAGGCGGGGCGGGCGCTCCGGGCGTGCGCACAGCGGGTCGTGACGATCTGTGAGACGGATCTGGCGCACGCCTCGACCAGTCCGATACGGTCTGGACCAATCAGCGGGCGATCTTCCTGTGGCATCGTTCCGCCACGCTCCGAACGCCTCCGGGAGTCGTCATCAGCGCCCGACCCGCCTCCGTTCCGCTCACCCTCCCGGCGCTCCTGGACCACCGGGCGGCGCTCCATCCCGAACGCACCGCACTGCTCGTGCCCGGCGGCGGGAGCCTCACCTACGGCCGGTGGCGCGAGCGGGCGGTGCGGGCCGCGCACGGGCTGGCCGGGGCCGGCGTGCGGCCCGGGGACACGGTGGCGCTGCTGTTCACCAACCGGGAGTGGGACGCGTACGCCGTGGCGTTCCTGGCCGCCCACTACGCGGGTGCGGCTGGGCTGGTGATCCGCGAGGACCTGGCCCCGGCCGATGTGGAACGGCTGGTCGAGGCGGCCGGGGCGCGCTGGGCGGTCGCCGGGAGCGGCCCGCGCACCGCGCTGCCCACCTTCGCGCTCGACGGCCTCGACGGCCTCGGCGGTCTCGACACGCCGGACGAGCCACCGCACCGGGTCGCCCCCGGGGACCTGGCCCAGGTCATCGGGACCTCGGGCACGACCGGCACCCCGAAGGGCGTCCGGGCCGCGCACGCGAGCCTGACCGCCGGTCTGGTCCTCGACCCCCGCCCCCGCCCGTACGCGCACTCGCGGCACGCGGTGCACGCCTTCCCGATCGGGACCAACGCCGCCCAGGCGGTGCTGGTGAACGCGCTGACCGCGCAGCCCACGACGATCTGCCTGCCGCGCTTCGACGCCGAGGAGTTCGGGCGGGTGGTCGAGGAGTCCGGCGCGGGCACGGTCTTCCTGGTGCCGTCGATGGCGGTGGAACTGCTGAACTCCGGGGTCGCCGACCGCCGGGACCTCGGCAGCGTCCGGCTGGTCGGGTCCACCGCCGCCGCGCTCCCGCCCGCCGTCGCCGCCGGGCTGTCCGCCGCCCTGCCGAAGGCGACGGTCGTCAACACCTACACCTCGGCCGAGGCCGCCCCCGCGCAGATCTCCGCGGTGGTGGACCCGGGCCGTCCGGGTTCGCTGGGCCGCCCGACCGACCCGGCCGACCTGCGGATCCTGGACGAGGCCGGGGAGCCGGTGCCGCCCGGCGGGACCGGCGAGATCTGGCTGCGCCAGCCCGGCCCGCCGCGCGGGTACGCCGGGGCGGCCTCCGACACCGTCTTCCGCGACGGCTGGGTGCGGATGGGCGACCTCGGCCGACTGGACGGGGACGGCTACCTCCACCTGGTCGACCGGGAGAGCGACATCGTCAAGTCCGGTGCGCTGAAGGTCTCGACGCTGCGGATCGAGGCCGTGCTGCACGAACACCCGCAGGTCGCCGACGCGGCCGCGCTCGGCCTGCCGCACCCGGTGATGGGACAGGTGCCGGTCGCCGCTGTCGTCCCGCGACCGGACGGGATCGACCTCGACGGCCTGCGGCTGTTCCTGAGCGAGCGGCTCGCCAGGCCCGAACTGCCGGTACGCGTCCTGGTGTTGGACTCCCTGCCGCGCAACCCGAGCGGCAAGGTGCTCAAGCACGAGCTGCGGACCGCGTTCGAGGAGCCCGCCCCGACGACCGGAAGGGCCCCGGAGACGGAGCGGGAGCTCGCCCTGGCCGGCCTGTGGCGGGCCGTGCTGGGACGGCCGGTCCAAGCGGTGGAGGAGGAGTTCTTCGCCCTCGGCGGGGACTCGTTCCGCGCCGTCCAGCTGGCCGCCGCGATCTCCGCCGAGTTCGGTGTGGCGGCCCGTACGGCGCTGGTCTTCGAGCGCTCCTCGCTGCGCGCCCAGGCGGCCTGGCTGGAACGGGCCGAGACGTCGGCGGCCGGGACGGTGGAGCGGTCCGGGGCCGAGGTATCGGACTTCCTCCGCTCGCTGCGCGCACAGCGGCACGACCTGCCGCTCACCTCCCAGCAGGAGAACTTCCTGCGCTGGATGGCCGAGGCCCCGGGCCGCAACGTCGGCGCGGTGGCGGTGATGTTCCGGGTGACGGAGGGCCTGCGGACGGACGTCCTGGCCGACGCCCTGCACGAGGCGATCCGCCGCCATCCCGCGCTGCGGACCAGGTTCGTCCCGGTGCCCGGCGCCGAACCGGGGGTGCTGCGGGCCGTCCTGGACGACGAACCGCACGCGGACGTGGTGCTGGTGGAGGCGCCCGGCGCGAGCGACGACGAGGTGTCGGCGCGGCTGGTCGCCGTGCGCGACCGGCTGACGGACGTCGCCGCGGGGCCGATGACCAGGCTGGCCGTGGTGAGCCGCGGGCCGGCGGACCACGTCGTCCTGCTGGCGGTCCACCACCTCGTCAGCGACGGCTGGTCGCTGGGGGTGCTCCTGCGCGAGCTGGGGGTGGCGTACTCGGCGCTGTGCCACGGGCGCCGGGTGCCGGCCGCCCGGCCCGGCCCGGAGTACGGCGAGCTGGTGGAGTGGTCGAACGCCCACTGGCCGGCGTCCCGGACGCACTTCGGGACGGCGCTCGCGCACGCGCCCGCCGCGATCGACCCCTTCCCGGGGCGCCGGCACACCGAGGTGGTGCTGAGCGCCGCCCACGCGTTCACGGTGCCCCCGGCGGCGGCGGACGCGCTGCGGTCCAGGGCGGCGGAGCTGGGGGCCACGCCGTTCCTCGCGGTGGCGGCGGTCTGGAGCGGCCTGCTGGCCGCCCGCAGCGGACAGCCGGACCTCGTCCTCATGACGCCGGTGCCCGGGCGGACCAGGCCGGAGGCGGAGCGGGCGGTCGGCTGTTTCGTGCAGTCGCTGCTGGTGCGGGTGGACGTGTCGGGCGCGCCGGGCTTCGCTGAACTGCTCGACCGCGTCCGGTCCGCCGCCACCACGGCGCTCGACCACCAGCTGTACCCGTTCGCGGAGTTCAGCCCGCTGGTGCCGTTCGCGGCCTGGCTGCGGTACGAGAACTGGAGCGCGCCGGCCCAGCTGCCGGGGGTGGCCTGCGCGGCCTGGGAGCTGCCCCGCAACGCCACCGTGCCGTACCCGCTGCCGGGCGGTGACCGGCACGTCCCCGAGCTGGCGGTCACCGAGCAGCCGGACGGCGCGCTGCGGTGCTGGCTGCGGTACAACGAGCACGCCTTCGAGGCGGCGACGGTGTCGGCGCTGGCCGACGACCTCGCCGCGGCGCTGGCCGGGGCGGCCGGCATCTGACAGGAGGCAAGCGGGGGTGCGGCCGTCTCCGGCCGCACCCCCGGACCATTTCGGCCGCCCGCTCAGCCGGAGAGGCGCCCGGCCGCCTCCTCCTCGCTGAGCGCGTCGATCTCGGCGATCAGCAGCGCCTCGATCCGGGCCGCGAGGGCGGCCGGTGTGCTGCTCTCGAACACCTCGCGGATGGGGATGTCGAGTCCGATCCCGGCCCGGATCCGCGCGGCGACCCGGGTGACCAGGAGCGAGTCCCCGCCCAGCGCGAGGAAGTCGTCGAACACCCCGACCCGCGGCACGCCGAGGACCTCCTGCCACAGCTCGGTGACCAGCTGCTCGGCGTCGGTGCGCGGCGCGACGTAACCCGACCCGGCGGCCGGCCCGGGGTCGGGCAGGGCCGCGAGGTCGGGCTTGCCGTTCGGGGTCAGCGGCAGCCGGGCCAGCGTGACGACGGCGTCCGGGACCATGTAGGCGGGAAGCCGTACGGCGAGGTGCTCGCGCAGCTCGGCCGGCCCGGGCTCGGCCCCCGGGCGCGGGACGGCGTACGCCAGCAGCCGACGGCCGTCGCGGACCAGCACGGCGGCCTGCGCGACGCCCGGGTGCGCGGTCAGCGCGGACTCGATCTCGGCGGGCTCGATCCGGTAGCCGCGGAGCTTCAGCTGCGCGTCGCCGCGCCCCAGGAACTCCAGCCGGCCGTCCGCCCGCCACCGGGCCCGGTCCCCGGTGCGGTACATCACGCCGCCGGCGAAGGGGTCGGGCACGAAGGCCGTCGCGGTCAGGTCGGGCCGGCCCAGGTAGCCCCGGGCCAGGCCGCTGCCGCCGATGTACAGCTCGCCCTCGGAGCCCCGGGGCAGCAGTCCGCCGTGCTCGTCCAGCACGTGGAGCCTGACGCCGGGCAGCGGGCGGCCCAGCGAGGGCCGGCGGTCGGCGTCGGCGGCCGTCAGCTCGGCCGCGGTGACGATCACGGTGGCCTCGGTGGGGCCGTAGGTGTTGACGAGCCGGACCGCGTCCCCGTGCCGCCGGCGCCACCGGGCGACCGTACCGGCGCGCGCCTCGGAACCGCCGATGACCACCAGGCGCAGCGCGTCCGGCCAGCTGGTCCCGTCGTCCAGGCCGACGAGCTCCTCCCAGTACGCGGTCGGCAGGTCGAGCACGGTGACGGTCCGGCCGGCCGGACCGGCCAGCAGGTCGGGCAGGGTCCGGCCGCCGCCGGGCAGGAGCACCACGCACGCCCCGGCCGCGAGGGCCGGCCAGAGCTCCTCCACGTGGGTGTCGAAGCCGAGGGAGGCGAACTGGACGATCCGGTCGTCGGGGCCCAGCGCGTAGCCGTCCGGGCCCGCCATCCAGTCGACCCGGGCGGAGACCGCCGGGTGGTCGACCGCGACGGCCTTCGGCGCCCCGGTGGACCCGGAGGTGTAGAGGACGTAGGCGAGGGCCCGCGGGTCGGGCGGGGCGAGGTCGGCGGTCCCCGCCCCCGGCAGGTCCGTGCCGGTGAGGGTGAGGACGGCGTCGGCCTCCCGGACCATCAGGGCGCGGCGCTCCTCGGGGTGGGCCGGGTCGAGCGGGAGGTAGGCGGCACCGGCCTTCCAGACCGCCGTCAGGGCCACCACCAGGTCGAAGGAGGGCGCCATCGACACCGCGACCACCCGGTCGGCCACCGGGCCGAGCCGGCGGGCCAGTTCGGTGGACCGCCGGTCGAGTTCGGCGTAGGACAGCGTCCGTCCGTCGCACTCCAGGGCCGGCGCGTCCGGTCGGGCGGCGGCCTGGTCGGCGAACCGCTCCAGCACCGTCCGCACGGCGGCCGGAGCGGCCGGGCCCGCCCCCAGGGCGAGCAGCGCCGCCCGCTCCTCGGCGCCGACGAACCAGTCGCCGTGCAGGCGGAGTTCCGGGTCCTCGACGATCCGCGTGTACAGCTCGCGGCACCGGTCGCCGAGCGCCTCGACGGTCCCCCGGTCGAACAGCTCGCGGTCGTAGCAGAAGGAGAGCGTGATCCCGCCGTCGGGGGTGCGCCAGCTGTCGAGCAGCAGGTCCGTCTTGGCCTGGTCGAAGCCGGAGTCCATGCCGGTCGTCCGGACGCCCTCGGGCAGGGCCGGCTCGCCGGAGCCGACCGCCAGGTCGTTCTGGCTCTGGTGGACGAAGACGGCCTGGTAGAGCGGTCCGGCTCCGGTGTCCGCGGGCAGGCCGAGGTGGGCGGCGAGCCGCTCGGCCGGGGCGTCGGGACGGCTCAGCGCGGCCAGCGCGGCGGACCTGGTCCGCTTCAGCACGGTGCGGAAGCCGGGCTCGCCGGTGAGGTCCGACCTGATCACCGCGGTGCGGTTGAAGTAGCCGAGCAGCGCCTCGTGCGCCGCCTCGGTACGGCCCGCCAGCGGGGTGCCGACCACGAAGTCCCGGCAGCCGGTCCAGCGCGCGAGCACGCTCTGGTAGCCGGCCAGCAGCACCATGAACGGGGTGCACCGCTCCTGCCGGGCCGTCCGGTCGAGGGCGGCGGTCAGCTCGGGGCCGAGGTCGACGGTGACGAACCCGGCGGGTCTGGTGGGGCTGGAGGGTCTCGGCCGGTCGAACGGGAGGCGCAGCGCTCCGGTGCCGGCGAGCCGGTCCGCCCAGAACCGGAAGGCCTCCTCGCCCGCCTCCCCACCCGTCCTGGCGCGTTCGGCGCGGGCGAAGTCGCCGTACTGCAGGGCGAGTTCCGGCAGTTCCGCGGGTGCCTCGCCGATCGCCTCTCGGTAGAGGGCGAGCAGTTCGCGCCACATCGTGCGGAAGGACCAGCCGTCCGCGACGATGTGGTGGACCACCACGCTGACCGCGTGTTCCCGCTCGCCCGCGCTGATCAGGGTCGCGCGCAGCGGCGGCGCGGCGGCGAGGTCGAACGGCGCGTTGACGTACGGGCGGCAGGCGTCGGTGAAGTCCTGCTCGGTCGCGCCCTCGGGCAGGCGGATCGTGACCAGGTCGGTCGCGGCCGGGGGCTGGACCAGTTGGACGGGCTCCGCCTCGTCAGGTCCTTCGGGCGCGAAGCGGGTGCGGAGGATCTCGTGCCGGGCGGTCAGCCGGTCGAGCGCGGTGCGCAGGGCCCGGGGGTCGATCGGCCCGGTCCAGCGCCGGTTGAGGTACATGTTGAAGCCGGCGTCGTCCGGGTGGACCTGCTGGAGGAACCAGAGCCGGCGCTGTTCGGCGGTCAGCGGGTGGATGGCGGTGGCGGTGGTGGTCACCGGACGGTCACCTCGGTCTCGGAGCGGTGCGGGAGGGTGGGCGCGGCGGCGTCGGCGGCCCGGTCCTGGATGGTCTGGAGGCCGACCAGGTCGTCGGGCTCGGCGTCGGGGACGTCCCGGTCGAAGTGGCGCAGCACGGGCACGGCCAGGCAGACCAGCGCGAGGGCCGCCATGGCGAGGCCGAACAGCAGGTAGAGCAGTCCGATGCCGCGGCCGTCGCCGGTGCCGATGAGCCGCCCGACGCTGCCGGCGAGGGCGCCGTCGTGGTCCATCAGCGGCTGGAGGAGTCCGGGGCCGAACGGGGCGACCACGGCGAAGCCGACCGGCAGGGTCGACCAGGCGACCATGGTGTTCACGGCGATCACCCGGCCGTGGAAGCGCAGCGGCACCTTGGTCTGCACGATGGTCGCGTAGGCGCCGTTGAGCAGGGCGAGCGCGAAGGTCATGCCGAACGCGCCGAGGGCGACCGTCCAGATCGACGGGCGCAGCCCGGTGAGCAGGCAGGCCGCGGCGACCACCAGGGTGGCGAGCAGCACCCCGCGCAGCTTCCGGCGGCGCGGTCCGCCCCAGGCCACCAGCGTGATCCCGCCGAGCACGGCGCCGAGGCCGGCGGCCGTCGACACCCAGCCGGCCGCCGAGAGCGGGGCGAAGGAGAGCACGAGCGGGGTGGTGAGCAGGAACAGCGGGGAGAGGAAGACGTTCAGGACGGCGAAGTACAGCAGCATCGCGCGGAAGTGCCTGCTGCCCAGGGCCCGGCGGAAGCCTTCGCGGATCTCCGCGGCGATGCTCTCCCGGCGGGTGGAGCCCATCAGGTCGGGGAACCGGACGGCCAGGGTGACGGTGACCGCGACGGCGTAGCCGGCCACGTCGAGGGCGAGGATGCCGCCGAGTCCGATCGCGGCGAGCAGCCCGACGGCGAACAGCGGGACGAGGAACTGGGCGAGGCCGAAGGCCATCTGGACCACGCCGTTGGCGCGGCCGAGGTAGCGCTTGGGGACGAGCTGCGGCACCGCCGCGTTCCAGGCGAGCCGTTGGAAGGAGAGGGCGGCGGACAGCACGGCGATGAGCGCGTAGGCGTGCCAGACCTGGAGGCCGCCGGTGGCGTACAGCAGGAGCAGGAGGGCCTGGGTGAGTCCGGCGGCGAGGTCGCCGAGGAGCATGGTCCGGCGCCGGTCCCCCCGGTCGACGACCGCGCCGGCGAGCGGGGCGGCGAGGATGCCGGGCACCAGGCCGCAGGCGGCCAGCAGTCCGAACTGGGCCAGGGAGCCGGTGCGCAGGTAGATCCAGACCGGGAGGGCGAACTCGGTGAGCGCCGATCCGATCATCGACACCTGCTGCCCGGAGGCGACGGTGAGGAAGCGGCGCATGGTGGGGCGGACGGACGCCCGGTCCCCGTCCGCGGCCGGCCGTCCGGCGTCCCGGGAGAGCCCGGCCAGCCACCAGGTCGCGCTGTCCGTGCGGCGGTGGCGGTCCTCCTCCCCCGCGGCGATCGACCGGTGGACGCCGGTGACGACGGCCGCGAGTTCGGCGGCCCGGTACTTGAGGTAGAAGTGGCCGGCCTCGTCGAGGACGACGACCGCGGTGGTGTCGGCGATCCGGTGCCACTCGCGGAAGCGCTCCTGGTAGAACTCGGTGGCCGGGTCGCGGTCGCCGCAGACCGCGATCACCGGGGCCTTGATCCGGCCGCCCTCGGTCGCGAACATCCGGGTGAAGTACCGTTCGACGTCCTTGGTGCCGGTACGGCGGTTGCGGACGATGAGCCGCAGCTGCTCCGGGTCCAGTTCGTCGGTGTCCAGGCCGGCGGCGGCCAGCCCGTTGATCATGTCCTGGTCGCTGCGCAGCCGGTCGAGGAGTTCGGCCCACCGCTCCCCGACCGCCGCGCCGCGGCCCTTGGGCCGGGCGAAGGGGAAGATGCCGCCGAGGTGGACGGCGTCGATGTCGCGGCCGGCGGCCTCGACCCGGCGGGCGATCTCGACGGCGAGGCGCACGCCGACCCCGCAGTGCCCGTACAGCACGATCCGGCCCTCGACGTTCTCGAGGATCTCGCGGGCGCAGCGGTCGGCGACCTCGTCGACGTCCATCGGCTGCTCGCCGAGTTCGTGTCCGGGGACGGCGACGGAGTGCAGTGCCCAGTCCTCCGGCAGGGCGTCGGCGAGCGGTTTGTAGATGAGGGCGCTGCCGCCGCCGTAGGGCGTGCAGACGACGCTTCCGGTGGTGCGGCGCCGCTCGGGGGTGAGGCGGTGCAGCAGGCCCCGCGGCCCCCGGTCGGCGGCCGGGTCGGCGACGAGCGCGGCGAGTTGGCGGACGGTCGGGAAGCGGAAGAGGTCCATCACGCCGACGGGTGTCGGCAGGTCGGGGAAGGCGCGGCGCAGCCGGGCGACGACCTGGGTGGCGAGCAGCGAGTGCCCGCCGATCTCGAAGAAGTCGTCCAGGGCGCCGACCGTCGCGACGTCGAGCACCTCGGCCCAGATCGCGGCGATCAGCGTCTCGGTCGCGCCCTCGGGCTCCACCCGGCCGGCGGCCGGGGCGGCGTCCTCGGGTTCGGGCAGGGCCTTGCGGTCGACCTTGCCGTGGGCCAGCAGCGGCAGCCGGTCGAGGACGACGAACCGGGCGGGGACCATGTAGTCCGGCAGGACGGCGCCGAGCTCCGCGCGCAGTTCGGCGGGGGCGGGGGCGGTTCCGCCGCCCGGGCGTTCGAGGTAGGCGACGAGGTTCTGCCTGATCCCCTCGCCCCGGACGGTCACGAAGGCCTGGGTCACGCCGGGCAGCGCGGTGAGGGCGGCCTCGATCTCGCCGGGCTCGACCCGGTAGCCGCGGACCTTGATCTGGTCGTCGGCGCGTCCGAGGTACTCCAGCGTGCCGTCCGTCCGCCAGCGGGCCAGGTCGCCGGTGCGGTACATCCGGCCGCCCGGCGCGGCGAACGGGTCGTCGAGGAAGCGTTCCGCGGTCAGGTCGGGGCGGCCCAGGTAGCCGCGGGCGAGCCGGTGCCCCCCGAGGTGGAGCTCCCCGGTCACGCCGGGCGGCACCGGCCGCCGGGCGCCGTCCAGTACGTAGCAGCGCGCGCCCGCGAGCGGGGTGCCGATCGGCGTGTTCCCCGGGCCGTGGTCCTCCGGGTGGACCTCGTGGACGGTGACGCCGACCGTCGCCTCGGTGGGGCCGTAGTGGTTGAACACCGCGCACCGGCCGAGGCCGGCCAGGTCGGCGGCCCAGGCCCGGGACGAGGCCTCGCCGCCGAGCACCAGGGCCCGGTGCGGCAGCAGGCGCTCGAGCGGGGCGTCGGCGGACAGCGCGGCCAGGTGGGAGGGCGTCATCTTGAGGTAGTCGAGCCGCGACGCCTCGATGTGCCCGGCGAGTTCGGCGCCGGCGATGCGGCGGGGCAGCAGGTGGACCTGGCCGCCGGTGGTGAGCGCCAGGTAGAGCATCGTGATGCTGAAGTCGAAGGACAGGGACTGCAGCAGGCCGTAGCGGGCACCGGGTTCGATCCGCAGCCGGTCCCGCACGCCGGCCAGGTAGTTGAGGATCTCGCGGTGCTGCACCGCGACGCCCTTGGGCTGCCCGGTGGAGCCGGAGGTGTAGATGACGTACGCGAGGTCGTCGGGGCCGGAGGCCTCCGGGAGCGGCGCGTCGTCCGGGGCGTCGTCCGGCGCCGGGGCGGCGCGGTCCACGAGCAGCTCCGCGCCCCCGTACGCGGGGAAGCGTTCCCGCAGCGCCGAGTCCGTCACCAGGACGCGCGCGTCGGCGTCCGCCACCAGGTGGGACAGCCGGGCGGGCGGCTGCTCCGGGTCCAGTGGCAGGTAGCAGCCGCCGGCCTTCAGGACGGCGACCAGCGCGACCGCCAGGTCCGGCGACTGCTCCAGGCACACCGCCACCCGGTCGTCCGGCCGGACGCCCAGCGCCCGCAGCCGCCGGGCCAGGGCCGTCGCCCTGGTGTCGAGTTCGCGGTGGGTGACGGTGGCGTCCTCGAAGACCAGGGCCGGGCGGTCGCCCGCCTGCCGGGCCGCGGCGGCGAGCAGCGCGGTCAGCGTCCGGGGCCCGCCGTCGGGGAGGTCCGGGCCGGCCGCCCAGTGGTCGAGCACGTCGGCGCGCTCGGTCGCGGTCAGCAGCGGGAGGTCCTCGACGGGCCGGTCCGGATCGGCCGCGGCCGCGGTGAGCAGGACCTCGAAGCGCTCGGTGAGCCGGCGCACGGTGTCGGCGTCGAAGAGGTCGGTGCGGTAGGTGATCAGGCCGAAGAGCCCGCCGTCCTTCTTCTCCCGGAGGTAGAACGCGAGGTCGGCGTGGCTGGTGGTGGCCGCGTGCCCGAATCCCTCCGCGGTGGCGGCGGGTGCGGCGGAGGCCGCGCGGTCGCCGTAGTTCTGGAAGGCGAAGGTCACCTGGAACACCGCCGAGCGGCTGACGTCCCGCTCGATGTCCAGGTCCGCGACCATCTGCTCGAACGGCACCTCCTGGTGGGTGTAGGCGTTCAGCGTCGTCTCCCGCACCCGGCCGACGAGCTGCCCGAAGGTGAGACCCTCCTCCAGCCGCGCCCGGATCGGCAGCATGTTGACGAACGCGCCGACCACGCCCTCCAGTTCGCGGTGGAGCCGGCCGGCCACGGCCGAGCCGACCGCGAAGTCCCGCTGTCCGGCGTGCCGGCCGAGCAGCGCCTGGAGCCCGGCCATCAGCACCATGTACGTCGACGCCCCGCGGGCGCGGGCGCACTCCGCGAGGGCGTGCACGAGCTCCGGGCTCCAGTGCAGTTCGACGGCCGCGCCGTCGTAGCCGAGCAGCGGCGGCCGGGGTCGGTCGGCGGGCAGCTCCAGGGCGGGGACGTCGGCGAGTTCGGTGCGCCAGTAGGCGCGGGAGTCGGCCAGGGCGCCGCTGTCCAGCCGGTCGCGCTGCCAGCGCGCGTAGTCCCCGAACTGCACCGGGAGCGGCGGGAGTCCGGCGTCGGCGCCGTGGGCGTACCGGGCGTAGAGCGCGTCCAGTTCGCGGTTGAGGATGTCGATCGACCAGCCGTCGCCGACGATGTGGTGCATGACCAGGGCGAGGACGTGGTCCTCGTCGGCGAGCCGGACCAGCAGGGCCCGCAGCAGGGGGCCGCTCGCGAGGTCGAAGGGTCTGGCGGCGAGCGCGCCGATCTCGTCCGCGGCTCTTCGTCCCGGGTCGGGGTCGTCGGAGGCGTCCACGAACTCGGCGGGGAACGGGCCCGGTTCGGCGACCAGGACCTCGGCCCTGCCGTCCTCCGTGACCGGGAAGGTCATCCGCAGCCCCTCGTGGCGCTCCACCAGGGCGGCCAGGGCGGCGTCCAGCGCCGGGCGGTCCAGCGGCCCGCGCAGCCGCCGGGCCGGGGCGAGCGTGTACGCGGTCGCGCCGGGCGTGAACTGGTCCATGAACCAGAGCCGTTCCTGTCCGCTGGACAGTGGCGGCGCGCTGTCCGCCGGGCGGGGCTCGACCACCCGCACCGGGGCCGCGGCGCCCCGCAGGCGCTGGGCGAGGAGGGATCGTTTGGCGGCGGACCAGTCTGCGGGCAGGTCCCGGGTGTCGGTCATCGGCAGTCCATTCGGGCGTGGAGCGGGGCGGTCGCGGAAGGGCGGTCGGCGGCGGTCAACGCCGCTCTCGCACGACGGCGGCCAGGGCGGCCGGGGTGGAGGCGTCGAAGAACAGGTCGAAGTCGAGTTCGACCCCGAACGCGGCGCGGATCCGGGCGGTGATCTGGATGATCGTCAGCGAGTGTCCGCCGAGGTCGAAGAGGTCGTCCTCCGGGCCGATGCCGGAGGCGCCCAGGACCTCCTCCCAGATCGCCAGGACGCCTGCGGTGACCTCGTCGGCCGCCACGGGACCGGCCGCGGCGGTGCGCGGCGGCGCGGGCAGGGCGCGCCGGTCGAGCTTGCCGCTCGCCGTGAGCGGCAGGCGGTCGAGGGCCACGAACTGCCGGGGCACCATGACCGCGGGGAGGGTGCGCAGCAGGTGGTCCCGCAGGTCCGCGTCGGACGGCGGTTCGCCGCCGGGTGCGGCCACCCGGTAGCCGACGAGCGCGGGTTCCCCATCGGCCTGCCCGCACACGGCGACGGCGGCCGCGGCGACCGCCGGGTGGCCGAGCAGCGCGGCCTCGATCTCGCCCAGTTCGATCCGGTGGCCGCGGATCTTCACCTGGTCGTCGATCCGGCCGTGGAACTCCAGTTCGCCGTCCGGCGTCCACGCCGCGAGGTCACCGGTGCGGTACATCCGGCCGCCGGTTCCGGCGAACGGGTCCTCGACGAAGCGTTCCGCCGTCAGTTCGGGGCGGCCCCGGTAGCCGTCCGCGACGCCGTCGCCGCCCAGGTGGAGCTCGCCGGGGATCCCGATCGGCAGCGGCCGGCCGTCCGCGTCCAGGACGTACGCCCGGGTGTTGGCGACCGGCCCGCCGATCACCACGGCCTCCGGTCCGGCCGGGACGTCGGCGCAGGTCGCGTAGATCGTCGCCTCGGTCGGGCCGTACCCGTTGATCAACCGCCCGAGGGAGCCGCGGAGTTCGCGGGCCAGCGGCAGCGGCAGGGCCTCCCCGCCGACGATCCCGGTCAGTCCGGCCGGCAGCGGCCCGGCGCTGAGCAGCACGCGCCAGCCCGCGGGGGTCGCCTGGAGGTGGGTCACGCCTTCGCGCCGGACCAGCCCGACCGTGCCGGGCGCGTCCAGCGCGGCGCCCTCCGGTGCGAGGACCAGCCGGCCGCCGGTGACCAGTGGCAGCAGGATCTCCAGCCCGGATATGTCGAAGGAGAGCGAGGTCAGGCCGAGCCAGACGTCCCCGGGCCCCGAGCCCAGCCGTTCGGCGAAGGAGGTCAGGAGGTTCACCAGCGCCCGGTGCCCGATCTCCACCCCCTTGGGCCGCCCGGTCGAGCCGGAGGTGTACAGCACGTAGGCGAGGTCGCCGGGCGGGGTCGGCGCCGCCGCGGACCCCGGCTCGGCGCGGGCGCTCCCGAGTCGGAGGACGGCCGGTGCCGCCGCCACCACGTCGGGGGCGGGCTCCCGGTCGGCGACCAGCAGGGCCGCGCCGGAGTCGGCGAGCACGAAGGCGAGCCGCTCGGCGGGGTGTCCGGGGTCGAGCGGCAGGTAGGCGGCCCCGGCGGCGTGCACCGCGAGCAGGACGGCGGGCAGGTCGGCGGAGCGCTCCAGGTGCAGGGCGACGACGTCGCCCCGGCCGACCCCGGCCCCGCGCAGGACGGCGGCCAGTTCCTCGGTCCGCTCCACCAGCGCCCGGTAGGTCAGCCTCGCGGCGCCCGCGCTGACGGCGGGGGCGTCCGGCGTCTCGGCGGCCCGCTCCCGCACCAGGTCCAGCACGGTGCGCTCGCGCGGGTAGGAGCGGGCGGTGGCGTTCCACCCGTCCGTCACCAGGTACCGCTCCTCCGCTCCCAGCACCGGCAGGGCGCTCAGCGGCGCCTCGGGCGTGGCCGTCGCGGCTTCCAGCAGCGCCGTGTAGTGCCCGGCGACGCGGTCCGCGGCGTCCGGCGACAGGACCGCCGGGGCGTACTGGAGCGAGAACGCGAGCCCGTCGGCGGTGTCGACCGCCTGGAGGTGCAGGGTGTTGCGGGCGGCGCCGTTGAACACCGTGCGGTCCACCCGGACGGTGCTTCCCGGGAACACCGGGTCCACGGCGCGGGCGCGCCGGTAGCCGAACGACACGGGGGCCAGCCCGGCGCGCGGCGTGAGGCCGCCGACGGCCGCGCCAAAGGGCACGGGGCGGAACGGGTACCCGCCGCGGGCCTCGGCGCGCACGGCCCGGGCGTACTCGGCGAAGGACGTCCCGGTGCCCACCCCGGCCGGGGCGTGCACCGGCAGCTCGTTGACGAACAGCCCGATCTCCCCGGCCTGTTCGGGCGTCCGGACAGACAGCGGCACGGAGACCGGGACGGCCTCGCCGCCGTAGCGCAGCAGCAGTGCGTGCAGTGCGGCGAGCAGGAACTCGAAGACGGTGACGCCGCAGCGCTCCGCGGCCTCGGCCACGGCGGCCCGGCCGCGCGCGTCCGTCCGCCACGTTTCGCAGGCTCCGGAGGCCGGGGCGGTGACGGCGTGCGGCAGCCCCGGGAGGACGGGCTCGGTCGCCGCGGCCCACCGCGGGCCGTACCGGTCCGCCGCCCGGCGGACGAGGTCGGGGTCGAGCGGGGCCGGGGGCGGGGACGGGCTCCGGTCGGCGGCCTGCGCGGGCCCGCCCAGGGCCTGCGCGTAGGCCGCGGCGAGGTCCGCCACCAGGACGTCCTTCGACTCCCCGTCGAAGACCGCGTGGTGCACGACGGCGAGCAGCTCCGCCGCCTCACCGCGGCCGCGGTAGAGGGTGAACCGCGCCAACGGGCCCGCCTGGAGGTCCAACGGGCGTGCCGCGTCCTCGGCCAGCCGCTTCTCCCGGCTCTGCGCGCAGTCCTCGGAGGCGTCGACCACGTCGAGGACCGGGGCGGTGCCGGGCTCCGCGACGAGGCTCCCCCCGCGCTCCACGAACACCTGGGACAGGACGGGGTGCCGTGCCGTCACCGTCGAGACGGCACGGGCGAGGGCGTCGGCGTCGACCCGGTCGAAGGAGAGCAGGACGGGCATGTGGAACACCCCGTGGTGGCCGCCGAGGCGCTCGGTGACCCAGATGCCCCGCTGGAAGGGCGAGGCGTGCGGGGGGAGGGAGTGTGGCATGTGCGGCTCGATTCGGCAGTCGGTGAATGGTGCGTTCCCCGTGGCCGGGCGCCGACGTGGCCGACGCCGCGGATGCTCTGGCGACGCGGCCGACGGGCCGCCCCCCGGCCTCGACCTGCCCGGCCCGCAGATCCCCCCTGCGCACCGCCGGAGCGCCGTCGGTCCTCTCCCCGTCGAAGAGGCCGATCATGGTCCAGACCTGCCGAGAGGTTGGCAGAGAAGCCCTGCGCCGTCAAGGGTCGTTCCGACCCGTAGGAAAGACGTCATGAACGCGTCCAACCTGCGGGAATGCGACCACGGGGGCGGGCTTCTGATCGTTCGTCATCGTCTCAACGGGCGGCCGCTCCCGCCGTCGGCCCCCGGACCGCCGGAGCCCTCGCCGAATCGGGTCCGGGCCGTCGCCGCATCAGCTGAGCGCCCGTCGCCGGAGCGGCCCAGCAGCCACCGCCGGATCAGCCCCGGGGCCCGCCGATTCGGCCCCGGAGCGCCCGCCGGATCAGCCGAGCGGGCGGCAGAGCAGCGCGGCCGGGGCCCCGTACTGGAGGCGCTGCCAGGTGGACGCGACGCCGGCCAGGTACTCGCCGTCCGCGCACTGGCCCTTGTAGCGGCCCGGCGCCCAGTCGCTCGCCACCGAGCCGCCGGTGGCGGGCCGGTTGTCGCCCCGGTCGAACCAGACCGTGCGGCCGGTCAGCGGCAGCGGACCGGCCGCCGGGGCGCAGAGCAGGGCGGCCACGGCGTTGGCGCGCACGCTGTAGCCGACCGCGAGGCTGCGGTCGGGGCACTGGAGCTTGTCGTAGCCGGACGCCCAGTCCCCCGCGGTGACGTAGCGCCCGTCGGTGACGGTGGTCCAGTCGCCGCCGCCGGCGGCCGGCTCGCCCGCGTCGGTGCACAGGGCCCGGCTGTCGCCGCGGGCGAGGGCGGTCAGCCGCAGGCCGTCCGGGCAGTCGCCCTTGCGGTTGCCGGGGCTCCAGTCCGGGCGGGCCAGCATCCGCCGGGAGAGGACCTGGTCGGCGTGGTCGAGGGCGAGCATGCTCCAGTGGTCGACGGCGGGCACCGGGCCGCTCGCCGACGGCGCGCCGACCAGCCGGGTCCAGTCGGCGGCCCGCCAGTCGCCGGGGTCGGTGAGGCCGGTCCGGGCGCCGTCCGGGCCGTAGGAGAGCAGCGCCCAGCTGTCCTGCGGCCGCCCGGCGGCGTCGGCCCAGCCGACCAGCGGCCAGACGGCGAAGTCGGTGTCGCCGCGCACCAGGATGTCGGTGAACGCGTGCAGCCAGGCCTGCTCCTTGGCGTCGGTCGAGCCCCGGCCGCCCGCGCCGAACTCGCTGATCCACACCGGAGCGGTGAAGTGCTGCCCGGCCCGGGTGACGAACAGCGCCTGGTCGTCCACCACCTGGGCGAGCTGCTCGGGGGTGAAGTCCTGGTAGCGCGGGTCGCTGGTGGATCCCGGGCCGCTGCCAGCGCCGGTGTTGGCCGGGCCGGTGTAGCCGTAGAAGTGCGCGGCGTAGACCAGCTTGCCGGAGTCGATCAGGGTGTGGGAGAGGTTGCGCACCGGGGTGAGCATCGGGCGGCCGTGGCTGAACCCCGCGGCGGGGATGCCGTACCAGTTGATGCCCTCCATGACGACCAGCAGGTCCGGGTCGGCCCGCAGGACGCGGTTGCCGGCCTCCTCGAAGGCGGCGTACTCGTCGTGGGCGTCGCCGAGGCCCCAGTTGGGGTCGTCCCAGACGTCCCGGCGGACCTCGTTGCGCAGGTCGACGCCGACCACCCGCTTGTCGGCCTTGTAGCGGTTCACCATGAACAGCCAGTCGTCCTCCCACTGCGCGGTCGACTGGCCGCTGTTCCAGCGCTCGTTGCCGTCCAGGCCGCAGCAGAAGCGGTAGCTGGTGGTGTGGTTGTTGAGGATCACCGCGAAGCCGTCGGCGGTCAGCGCGGCCACCACGGCGTCGAACACCTGGAGCGGGGTCCGGCCGCGCAGCTGCGGGTTGGCGGCGACGGCGGAGTCCGGCACGGGGACGGTGTCGTGGATCATCGCGTTGGCGAACGGCAGCCGGACGCTGTTGAGGCCCAGCCCGTGGAAGTCGGCCAGCAGCCGGGCCACCGGCACCCGGTCCAGGCCCAGCGGGAGGTTGTGCGACACCTGGCCGGCCTGGTTGTTCGCCGGGTCGTCGGTGTTCCCGCTGCCCTGCCAAGTGCCCTGGGCTCCGGCCCAGTTTGCGGCCTTCAGCTTGAAGCGGTCGCCGCCGGCGTCGACGATGTAGCGCCCCCGGGTGCTCAGCGGGCCGGTCCAGGACGCGGCGAGCCGGGCCCCGGCCCCGCCGTCCGGCGCCGCGATGCCGGGGCCCGCCGCCAGCACGGCGAGCACCGGCAGGGCCGCGACCAGGGCGAGCAGGCGCGCCGCGAGACTCTTCATCGTCATCCCCGCTGTGGTGAGGTGGCTCGGGCCGTCACCCGGCGCTCGGGCGCGCCGTCGGCGAGAACGACAATATGACGGAACCTCATGTTCCGGGAGGGTGCATGCGGCGGCGCTTCCCCGGCGGCCCCCCGCTTCAGTCCTCGGCGTCCTCCCCCGGGCCGTCCTCGGCTCGCTGGTCCTCGGTGCGCCCGGCCCGCCAGTAGCCCATGAAGCAGACCGCGCGCCGGTCCATCCCCCGCTCGCCGACCAGGTGGCGGCGCAGCTCGCGCACCGAGGCCGCCTCACCCGCGATCCAGGCGTACGGCCGCCCGTCCGGCAGGTCGGCGGCGCGCACCGCCCCGGTGAGGCCCGGCGCGCCGGAGCGGCGGTGGAGCCAGACGGTCTCGACCCCGGCGCGCTGAGCCGGGAGGTAGGCCTCCTCGGCCGGCCCGTCCACCTCGGCGAAGACCCGGACCGGCAGGTGCGCGGGCAGTTCCTCCAGGATGGCGGCGATGGCGGGCAGCGCCGACTCGTCCCCGGCCAGCAGCACCCAGCCGGGGTCGGCGGGCAGCCGGAACTCCACGCCGCCCGCCTCCTCGACGGCCGGTCCGCAGACCACCACCCGGTCGCCGGGCGCGGCCGTGGCGGCCCACCGGGAGCCCGGGCCGAGGTCCCCGTGCACGGCGATGTCGATGTCGATCTCGTCGGGGTCGCGGCGCTGGCCGCGGACGGTGTAGGTGCGCAGCACCGGGCGCACCCGCGGGTCGGCCTCCCGCCAGCTCTGGTACCAGCCGAAGTCGCCGTCGCCGGGCGGGATCAGCGGCCCGGACTGCCCGGGGAGCGGCAGCAGCAGCTTGACCCGCTGGTCGAGGCCGCCGTTGACGAACCCGGCGAGGCTCTCACCGGTGAGCGTGACGCGGACCAGGTGCGGGGTGAGCCCGGCGGTGCGGGCGACGCGCAGGGGGAAGAGCGCGAAACGGGCGGGAGCGGTGACGGTGGACAGGGCGGGCTCCTTCCAGCGAACGGGCGGACGCCGCGGCCGTGCCGGTCCGTACGTCGTCGACGCGCACCGCAGCTTAGGTGAGGCTAACCTAAACTCTGCGCCGAGGACAGCCGCCCTGGTTCGCCGTCAGCCGCCGTTCCCGTCAGTCACCGCTCCCGTCAGCCGCCGTTCCCGTCAGTCACCGCTCCCGGCCGCCACCGGGTCGGTGATGCCGCCGGGCGAGGCCTCGCCCCGGACGTCCCAGCCGGCCAGGCGGGCCGCGGGCTCGTAGACGGACTCGTAGAAGTCCAGCACCACGGCACGCGGGTCCTCCCGGCCGCGGACCTCGTCGTACGGCAGGACGGCCAGGTGGCTGCCGCTGCGCTCGACCCAGCGGGCGGCACCGGGCCGGAGCGGGCTGTCGGCCAGGCCGGCGGGCTCGGGGGCCGCGTAGGAGTAGAAGGCCGGGTCCGGGAAGGAGTCGTCGCCGAACCAGAAACCGGAGCTCACGACCTCGCGGGAGTAGGCCTCGCGGGTCACCGGGTCGACGGTCCGCGGCTGTTCGATCACCCGGCCGGAGAAGCGGGTGACGGCGATGTCGAAGGTGTGCCAGAAGTGGTGCACCGGGCTGATCTTCCCGCAGAAGCCGGCGGCGAACTCCTCCAGCACCAGGTTGACCTGGCTCAGCACCTGCCAGTAGCGGTTGACCCAGAACGGGTCGTAGGCGGCGTGCTCGGTGTCCTCGGTGAACGGCCGGCCGGCGTCGGGCAGGTCGAACGGGAACGGGTGCGAGACCGTGACCGGCACGCCGACCGCCGCGAGGGAGTCGAGCGTACGGCGGTAGAACGACGCCACGGACTGCCCGGTGAGCGGGAACGAGGCCGTGCGGCCGTCCGAGGAGGAGACCACCAGCCGGTGGTCGACGAAGTCGAAGTCGACGCAGAAGGTCCCGCCCCCGTCCAGCACGGCCATCGGGCGGGTGGTGATGCCGCGCCCGGTGAGGTGGTAGGGGACGTTCCACCAGTGGTTGCGCCGCACGCTGCACGCCAGGCGGATCTTGCCGACGACCTGGGCGAAGCGGTGGACCGTCGCCTTGGAGTCCTGCCACTGGGCCAGCGGGATCGGGGGGAACAGCTCCATGGGGGCCACGCTAGGCCGGTGGGGGCCGCCCCGCATCCGCACCCGGCCCCCACACGGCCTCGGCCGACGCGCCCCGCCGGGGGACGCGCCGGCCTCGTTCCGACCTTGTTCCGGACCCGTCAGAGGGCGCGCGCCCTCGTCCAGGCGGCCTCGCGCAGCAGCCGCAGCCCGTTGAGGCCGACGATCACGGTCGAGCCCTCGTGGCCGAGCACGCCCAGCGGCAGCGGGAGGGTGGCGACCAGGTCCCAGACCACCAGGGCGGTGATGAACACCGAGGCGATCACCAGGTTCTGCACCACGAAGGACCGGGCCCGCCGGGAGAGCGCCACCACGGCCGGGACGGTGGCCAGTTCGTCACGGACGATCACCGCGTCGGCGGTCTCCAGCGCCAGGTCGGAGCCGGCCCGGCCCATCGCGATGCCGGTGTGGGCGGCGGCCAGCGCGGGCGCGTCGTTGACGCCGTCGCCGATCACCAGCACCTTCCGTCCGGCCGCCTCCCGCTCGCGGACGGCGGCGACCTTGTCCTGCGGCAGCAGCCCGGCCCGGACGTCGGTGATGCCGACCTCGGCGCCCAGGTGGGCGGCCGCGCGGGGGTTGTCGCCGGTGAGCAGCATCGGCGCGGTACCCGTGAGGGCCGTCAGCGCGGCGACGGTGGCGGCGGCGTCCGGGCGCAGCCGGTCGGCGATGCCGAGCACGCCGACCGGGACGCCGTCCGCCTCGACCAGCACGGCGGTGCGGCCGGCCTCCTCCAACTCGGCCGCCAGCGCGGCGGCTTCGGCGCACGCGGCGTCGGTACGGCCGTTGATCAGCCGCGCGGGCGCGCCGACCGCGACCACCCGGCCGTCGACGGTGGCGGTGACGCCGACGCCGGGGGTGGAGCCGAAGTCCTCGGCGGCGGCCGGGGTCAGGCCGCGACCGCGGGCGGCGTCGACGACGGCGCGGGCGAGCGGGTGCTCGCTGGGGTGCTCGGCCGCGGCCGCCAGCGCCAGCAGCTCCGCCTCGGCGAGGCCGGAGCCGGTGAGCGGCCGGAGGTCGGTGAGGCGCGGGGTGCCCTCGGTGAGGGTGCCGGTCTTGTCGAGGGCGACGGCGTCGACCTGGCCCAGACGCTCCATCACGACGGCGGACTTGACCAGGACGCCGTGCCGTCCGGCGTTGGCGATGGCGGAGAGCAGCGGCGGCATGGTGGCCAGCACCACCGCGCACGGGGAGGCGACGATCATGAAGGTCATCGCCCGCAGCAGCGAGCCGGTGAAGGCCGCGCCGAAGGCCAGCGGGACGGCGAAGACGGCGAGGGTGGCGGCCACCATGCCGAGCGAGTAGCGCTGTTCGACCTTCTCGATGAACAGCTGGGTGGGCGCCTTGGTCTCGGAGGCCTCCTCGACCAGCTGCACGATCCGGGCGATCACCGTGTCCGAGGCGTCCCGCTCGACCCGCAGCCGCAGCGCCCCGGTGCCGTTGAGGGTGCCGGCGAACACCTCGTCACCGGGCTGCTTGGCAACCGGCAGCGGCTCGCCGGTGATGGTGGCCTGGTCGACCTCGCTGGCGCCGTCGAGCACCCGCCCGTCGGCCCCGATCCGCTCGCCGGGCCGGACCAGCACGGTGTCCCCGACGGCCAGCCGCTCGGTGGGCACGGTCTCCTCGCCGCCGTCGGGCAGCAGCCGGGTGGCGGTGGCCGGGGCGAGGTCGAGCAGTCCGCGCACCGAGTCGGCGGTACGGGCGGTGGCCAGCGCCTCCAGGGCGCCGGAGGTGGCGAAGATGACGATCAGCAGCGCGCCGTCCATGACCTGCCCGACGGCGGCGGCGCCGAGCGCGGCCACGATCATCAGCAGGTCGACGTCGAGGGTCTTCTCCCGCAGCGCCTGGAGCCCGGCCCAGCCGGGTTCCCAGCCGCCGGTGGCGTAGGCGAGGGCGTACAGCGGGCCCCAGGTCCAGGCGGGGGCGCCGGTCAGCTGGAGCGGCAGCGCGACCAGGAAGAGCACCGTCGCGGCGGCGGCCCAGCGGGCCTCGGGCAACGACAGCACCCGGGTGCGCCGCCGGGGCGCGGTGTCCGGACGCGGCGCGCCCGGGGCCGCGGGGCGTTCGGTCAGGGTGGTGGAGGACATGGCGGACGGGACCCTTCGGGGCAGGCCTGGGCAGGGCGGGGCCGGTGACTCACTCACGATACATGAACATATGAAGGCCCCTTCATCTATCAGTTGTAGTATTGCCCGCATGGGTCATGGAGCCACCCCCGCCACCGCCGTCCCGCACACGCGCCTGGACGCCACCAGCGCTGCCCGGGTGGCCACCACCCTGCAAGCCCTGGCCACACCCTCCCGGCTGCTGATCCTCTCCCGGCTGCGCGAGGGCCCCTGCGCGGCCACCGAGCTCGCCGCCGAGGTCGGCCTGGAGCAGTCCGCCTGCTCCCACCAGCTGCGCCTGCTGCGCAACCTCGGCCTGGTCATCGGCCGGCGCAACGGCCGCCAGGTCGTCTACGCGCTCTACGACAACCACGTCGCCGCGCTGCTCGACCAGGCCGTCTACCACATCGAGCACCTGCGCCTGGGCCTCAGCGACGCCGACGACCCCCAGGACGCGGACGAGCCGGTCGGCACCGCCACCCGCTGAGATCGGCGCCGGGTCTCGCGGCTTCGGCCAACGGCACCCGTGCGGCCCGCCGCAGAGGCGCGGCGGCGCCCAACATCCGAAGCGTGAGCCACAGTTCGGCCTTCACGGCACGACCGGCCTGCCCGTGGTGGCAGCTGAGATGAATGACTCGGGCATTGTCATTCACACCACTTGACGGGCCGCCGCGAGCCGAGCAGACTCGCATCGCGGAAACCAGCTGACATGAATCCTTGAAAGACAGCCATTCACACCAGCTGCCAATGCCTGCCCGTTCCCGGCAGCGTCCGCCTGCCCGCCTCCGGATCGCCCGTCCTCCGCGCCCCAGGAGTCCAGCATGCCCTCGAACACCCCGCCCGATGCCGCGCCCGCCGCCCCGCCCTGGTCACGCGTCAACCGCGCACCCCTGACCGGGAGTTGGTGGGCCCGCGGCCTGTGGCTGGCCGAACGCCTGAGCGGCGAGGGCGACCCGCCCGCCCCGGTGGCCGACAACCCGCCGGAGGGCAGCCTCGGCTGGCGCGCCGACCGCCGACTGGCCCGCTGGCGCTCGGCGTTCACCGACCACACGCCGGACACCGCCGAGGCCCAGGCCCGCGCGCTCGGCATCGACCCGCCCCTGCTGCGCCGACTGCTCGCCGAACACCCCGACAGCCTGGCCGCCCGCACCGTCAAACCGGCCTGGGCCCGGTTCGTCGAGGACGTCGTCGCCCGCGCACCACGGCTGCCCCCGGCGCCCGACGGGGAAGACACCACGGAACACGACGAGGGGCACGACGGAGCACACCGGCACGGCTTCGCCGACTTCGCGGCCGTCGTCGAGCCCTTCCTCGCCGAGGCCCTCCGCCTGCTGGAGGCACCCGCCCGCACCGCGGACGCCACCGAGCCCTCCGCCGCCGTCCTCGCGGCGGCCCGGCGCTCGCTCACCGCCGGCCTGCGGGACCAGCTGGTGTCCGTCCTCGGCCGCACCCTCGTCCTCGAACTCCATGTGGCCCGGCTGTCCGGCCAGTTGAGCGGTGACACCCCGCAGGAGCGCTTCCACGCCTTCATCGCCTGGCAGCGGGAGCCCGAGCGGCTGGCCGCGCTGCTGGACGAGTACGCCGTCCTGGCCCGGCTGCTGGCGTGCGCCACCCGGAACGCCGTCCACGCGCACCGGGAGTTCCTCGACCGCTTCACCGCCGACCGGCCCGCGCTGGTCGAGCGGCTCTTCGCCGGGCGCGACCCCGGCGAGCTGACCGAGGTGCGCACGGGCCGCGGCGACGGCCACGAGGCGGGCCGCTCGGTCGCGCTGCTGACCTTCTCCTCCGGCGCCCGGCTGGTGTACAAGCCCCGGCCGCTGGCCGTCCACGAGCACTTCAACGCCCTGGTCGACTGGTACGACACCGTCCTGCCGGGCCCCGGCCCGGGCACCGTGGCGGTGTGGGACCGGGGCGGGTACGGCTGGATCGAGTACGTGGAACCGGCGCCGTGCGCCGACCACGCGGCCGCCGAGCGGTTCTACCACCGCCTCGGGGCGCTGCTGGCCCTGCTCTACGCGACCGCCGCCACCGACTTCCACTTCGAGAACGTGATCGCCGTCGGGGAGCACCCGGTCGCGGTCGACCTGGAGTCCCTGTTCCACGTCGGCGTGCCCCACCTGACCGGCAGCCCGCTGATCGACGACGACCCGGCGCAGCACCTGCTCGCCCACTCGGTGCAGCGGGTGGGCCTGCTGCCCTCGGTACTGGTCGGCGACGGCGGCGCGGTGCTGGACGTCGGCGGGATGGGCGCCGACAAGGGCGCCGTGATGCCCTTCAAGTCGCCCACCTGGGAGGGCGACGGCACCGACGAGATGCGCCTGACCCGGGTGCAGCGCGCCTTCGAGGGCAGCGCGAACCGGCCGCGCCTGGACGGCCGAGACGTCGACCCGGCCGACCACCTGGCGTCCCTGCGGGCGGGGTTCGAGGCCGGCTACCGCGCCATCGCCGCCCACCGCGAGGCGCTGCTCGCACCGGACGGCCCGCTGGAGCGCTTCCGCGAGGACACCTGCCGCACCATCGTCCGCGCCACCCGGGTCTACGCCCACCTGCTGGGCGAGAGCACCCACCCGGACGTCACCCGAGACGCGCTCGACCGCGACCGGGTGCTCGGGCTGATCTTCGCCCAGTCTGCCGGGAACCCCGCCCAGCGGCCGCTGCTGCGGCTCGAAGCCGAGGACCTCTGGAGCGGCGACGTCCCGCTGTTCCGCTCCGTCGTCGGCTCCCGCGACCTGCGCACCCACCGCGGCCGGTCGCTGCCGCGGGCACTGCCCGAGTCGGGGCTCGACCGGGCCCGGCGGATCGTCGCCGCCATGGACGAGCACGACCTGGTCACCCAGGACTGGATCATCCGGGCCGCCTTCGCCGCCCGCGCCACCACCGGGGGAGCCGACGGTGCCGCGCCCGCGGGCACCGGCCCGCGCCCGGCCGGGCCCGCCACCGGCCCGGACCGCTCCCCCGGCGAACGCGCCCTGCGCCTCGCCCGGTCCGTCGCCGACCGGCTGCTGGCCGACGCGCGCCGCGACGGCGGGCGGGCCGGCTGGCTCGGCCTCGACCTGAGCCGGGACCAGTGGCGGGTCACCGCCCTGCGGGACGACCTGTACGGCGGCTACCCCGGGACGGCGCTGTTCTTCGCCCAGCTCGCCGCCGTCACCGGGGAGGAGCGCTACGCGCGGTGGGCGCGGCGGATCCTGGCACCGTTCCCGGAGCACCTGGCCCACGTGCTGCGCCACACACCGAACCGCTCCTGGGGGGCGTTCGGCGGCCTCGCGGGCACCGCGTACGCGCTCGACTGCGCCGCCGTGCTGCTCGACGACCCCGCCCTGGCGGAGCCCGTACCGGGCCTGTTCACCGCGGCGGCCGGCGCCCTCGACGACGACCGGCAGCTCGACCTGATCGGCGGGGCGGCCGGCTGCCTCGCCGTGGCCGAGGCCCTGGCGCACCGGTACGGCGCCGCCGCGCACGACTGCGCCCGGCGCTGCGCGCGGCTGCTGGTGGAGAAGGCCGAGGCGCACCCCGGCGGCACCGTCGCCTGGCGCACCGCGATGCCCGCCGCACGGCCGCTGCTCGGCATGTCCCACGGCGCCGGCGGGATCGGCTGGGCACTGCTGCGGCACGCCGCCCGCACCGGGGACGCGGCCGCGCTGCGCACCGGCCAGGCCGCGCTCGCCTACGAGGAGGCCGGCTACGACCCCGAGGTCGACAACTGGCCGGACTACCGGGAGCAGGCCCCCCGGCCCTGGCGGGCCACGCCTCCCCCGGGCACCTTCGCGGCCGTGCACGCCTGGTGCCACGGCGCCCCCGGCATCGGACTGCTCCGGGCCGACCTGCCCGCCGGGGTCCGCACCCCGTCGAGCGACCGGGCGCTGCTGCGCGCCGTGCGGTCCACCGCCGACGCCGGCCAGATCGGCGACGACAGCCTCTGCCACGGCACCCTGGGCAACCTGGAGCTGTTCGCCGCGGCCGCCCGCGCCGGGGTGGCCCGGGCCCGGGACGACCACTCCCGGACCCGCGACGCCCTGCTGGCCGCGATCGAGGAGCGCGGCCCGGTCTGCGGCACCCCGGGCGGGATCGTCACGCCCGGCCTGATGACCGGCCTGGCCGGCATCGGCCACGGACTGCTGCGGATCGCCGCGCCCGAGCGCGTCGCCCCCGTGCTGCTGCTCGCCCCGCAGGAGGCCCCGTGAGCGCCGCGACCGACCCCGCCCGGCCGGCCGCCCCCGCCCGGGAGCGCTCCCGGCGGCGCGCCCACCGGGTGCCCCAGCGGCTGCAGTTCACCCGGACCGAGTGCGCCGCCGCCTGCCTGGCCATGGTGCTCAGCCACTACGGACGGGACTCCACGGTGGCCGACTGCCGCCCGCTGCTCGGCGCGGGACGCGACGGCGCCTCGGCGGCCGTGCTCGTCGACGCGGCGCGGCAGGCCGGGCTGACCGTCCGCGTCGACCGCGGCCCGGCCGCACTGGAGCAGCCGCTGCGCGGCCCGGTCATCGCCTACCTGCGGACCCACCACTTCGTCGTCCTGGAGCGGGTCGACCGCCGGTCGGTCCGCCTGGTCGACCCGGCCGGCGGGCGCCGCCAGATCTCCCGGCAGGACTTCGACGGCCTGTACGGCGGCGTGACGGTCGCCCTGGAGCCGGGCGAGTCCTTCGAGGAGCGGCACACCCCGCTGCGCGACCGCCCGATGGTCCGCTACCTGCGGCGCTTCCTGGCCGCCCCGGGCGGCCGCTCCCTGCTCGCCCTGACCGCCCTGGTCACCGGACTGCTGCAACTGCTGGGCCTGGCCGTCCCGTTGCTCACCCGCACCGTGGTGGACTCGCTCCTCCCGCAGCACCGCACCGACCTGCCCGTCCTGCTGGCCCTGTCCGCCGTCGGCATCGCCCTGCTCACCGGACTGCTGACCGCCCTGCGCGCACTGGCGCTGCTCGCCCTGCGCCGGCGCGGCGACCTGGTGCTCACCCGCTCCTTCGTCGAACACCTCTTCCGGCTGCCGCTGCGGTTCTTCCTCGAACGGGGCCGCGGCGACCTGCTGATGCGCACCTCCAGCGTCTCCAGCACCCGGGAGACCCTGACCCAGCAGCTGATGACCGTGGCCCTGGACGGCGTCCTGCTGGTCGGCTACCTGGTCGCCGTCGTGCTGCTGCAGCCCCTCTACCTGCTCGCCGTCGCCCCGCTGTTCCTGCTCCAGCTGCTCCTGGTGGTCCACGCCCACCGCCGACTGCGCAACCTCGCCCAGCTGGAGCTGGTCGCCAAGGCGGAGGAGCAGAGCTACCTGGTCGAGGCGCTGGAGGCGATCCTGCCGCTCAAGGCGAACGGCGTGGAGAGCCGCGCCGTGGAGCACTGGCAGGGGCTGTTCACCCGCTACCAGGGCGCGATGCTGCGGCGCGGACGCGCCACCGCCGGGCTCTCCGGGGCGCAGCGGGCGATGACCTCGCTCGGGCCGCTGCTCATGCTCGGCGTCGGCGCCTGGATGGTCATGACCGGCCGCTCCACCCTGGGCACCATGCTGGCCGCGAACAGCCTGGTGCTGTCCGTCCTGGCGCCGCTGGAGACCCTGTCGACCACCGGTCAGCTCTACCTCACCGTCAACGCCCAGGTGGAACGCCTCTTCGACGTCCTGGACGCCCCGGCGGAGACCGGCGGCCGGCTGCGGCTCACCACCCGGAAGGCGACCTCGGTGGACGTCCGCGCGCTGACCTTCCGCTACCAGGCGTCCGGCCCGCCGGCCCTCAGCGGGATCGACCTGTCCGTCCCCGCCGGCGGCAAGCTCGGCATCGTCGGCCGCACCGGGTCCGGCAAGAGCACCCTGGCCCTGCTGCTGCTCGGGCTGCTCCCGCCCGACGAGGGGACGGTGCGCCACGACGGCGTGCCGATCGACCGGCTCGACCTCGCCGACCTGCGCGCCCACTGCGGCGCCGTCCTCCAGGAGCTGAGCCTGTTCGGCGGCAGCATCCGGGACAACCTGACCCTCGGACGGCCCGACGCCGAGGACGCCGAGGTGGTCCGGGCCGCGCGGATCGCCGGGCTGCACGAGGACGTGCTGGCCCTGCCGATGGGGTACGACACGCCCGTCGGCGAGAGCGGGTCGGCGCTCTCGGCCGGCCAGCGCCAACGGGTCGCCCTGGCCCGGGCCCTGGTGCACCGGCCGCGGTTGCTGCTGCTCGACGAGGCGACCAGCCACCTCGACCCGCAGACCGAACGCCATGTCGACGGCGCGCTCGCGGAGCTGGCCGTCACCCGGATCGTCGTCTCCCACCGGCTGAACGCCGTGCGCAACGCCGACCAGATCCTCGTCCTCGAACACGGCCGGATCGTCCAACGCGGCCGCCACGACGAGCTGATCGAGCAGGAGGGCGCGTACCGCCTGCTGTTCGGCGCGGCCGACACCGACGTGCGCCCCGCCGCGAGCCGCTGAAGCCGACGGGCCACCGTTCCGACGGACCACCGTTCCGACGGGCCGCTCGACGCCCGTCCCCACGAACCCCGGTCGGCCGCCCGGCCGTCCGGTCGAGGAACCACCACCGAGAGGCAGGAACGCCATGAGCGACAACAGCACCGCCCGTGCTTGGAAGGACCCCGAGGACGCGGCCCGCGCCGTCGCCCCCGCCCACCCGTCCGGCGAGGTCGACCTCGGCCTGTTCGTCGGCGGCCTGTCCGACGAGGAGGGCGGCAGCGAGGCCCTCGGCACCGGCGGCTGCTGCCCCACCTGGGCCACCGGCACCCACTGCTGACGGCCCGTACCCCCCGACCCGGAGCGGAAGGAGTCGAACCATGAGCGACGAGGAGACCGTCCGGTCCTGGAAGGACCCCGAGACGGCCCGCACCACGCCCGGCCACCCGCTGGGCGAGCCCGACCTCACCGCCCTCAGCGGCGGCGAGGAGCCGGTGACCGTCTTCGAGATGTGCACCGGCCAGACCGCCTGCGGCACCTGCGGCGGCTTCACCTTCGGCTGCTGCTGAACGCCCCGGCCGAACGACCCCGCCGAACGACCCCGAAGGAGTCGAACCATGAGCAACGAGGACATCGTCCGGTCCTGGAAGGACCCCGAGACGGCCCGCACCGCCCCCGGCCACCCGGTCGGCGAGCCCGACCTCACCGCCCTCAGCGGCGGCGAGGAGCAGATCACCGTCTACGACATCTGCACCACCAACCAGACCGGGTGCGGCACCTGCGGCAGCTTCAGCTTCGGCTGCTGCTGAGCGGCCCGGAGGGAGTCGGACCATGAGCGACGAGGAGACCGTCCGGTCCTGGAAGGACCCCGAGACGGCCCGCACCGCCCCCGGCCACCCGCTGGGCGAGCCGGACCTGACCGCCCTCAGCGGCGGTGAGGAGGCCTTCACCAACAACGATTTCTGCAGCAGCACCGACCAGAGCTGGTGCGGCACCTGCGGCAGCTTCAGCTACGGCTGCTGCTGACCCGCGCACCACTCCGCACCACCCCGTACCACTCCGCACCATCCCGCACCGGGCGTCGGGTCCGGCCCTCCCCCGAGGGC
>NZ_JBHUAL010000102.1:0-31934 GCF_042789775.1 Kitasatospora sp. NPDC056800
CGCCCTACTGTGCCGTGCTGTTCCCGCGCTCAGCGGCGGGCGGTGCGGGTGCGCCAGGGCAGCTCGACGGTGACGGTGGTCGGGCCGCCGTCGGGGCTGTCCACCAGGAAGACCCCGTCCACCGCGCGGATCCGCTCGGCCAGCCCGGCCAGGCCGCTGCCCGGGTACGGGGCCGCGCCGCCCTTGCCGTCGTCCTGGACCAGCACCATCAGCTGGTTGTCCGAGCGCCAGACCTCGACCGTGGCGGAGCGGGCGCCGGCGTGCTTGGAGACGTTGGTCAGCAGCTCGCTGACGGTGAAGTAGGCGATGCCCTCGACCGCCGAGTCCGGGCGCTCGGGCTGCCCGTCCGGGCCGCTCAGGTCGACGCTCACCCGGACCCCGCCGGGGACGGTGCAGCGGGCGGCGACCGAGGACAGCGCGGCGTCCAGGCCGCGGTCGGTGAGCACCGCCGGGTGGATGCCGCGGGCCAGGTCGCGCAGCTCCTGGAGGGCCAGCTTCACCTCGCCGTGGGCGTTGTCGACCATCTTCGCGGCGGCCGCCATGTCGTCCTCGGACTCCACCTCGCGCAGCCGCTCCTTGGCCATGCCGAGGTCCATCGCCAGGGCGACCAGCCGGGCCTGGGCGCCGTCGTGCAGGTCGCGCTCGATCCGGCGCAGGTCGGCGGCGGCGGTGTCGACCACGGTGCCGCGGTCGTCCTCCAGCTCGCGCACCCGCTCGGCCAGGGCGCCCGGGAAGAGCAGCGACTCGATCAGGATGCGGTCGACCGAGGCCAGCCCGCGGATCACCCAGGGCAGCACCGGCCAGAGCACGATCACCGAGACCAGGGTCAGGGCGAAGCTGAGCACGCCCCAGGGCAGCATCAGCACGTTGTAGAGCGCCGAGCGCCAGTTCAGCAGGTCGGTGAGCTGGGCGATGGTGTAGCCGACCACCCCCGGGCGGCGCGGCTTCACCGGCTCCGGCTCGTCGATCGCGGAGCCGTACGCGGCGCGCGCCCGCCGCCGGCCCAGCGTGCCCAGGGAGCGCGAGACGGCCAGGCCGCCGGCCAGCATCGGCAGGCCGAGCACGGTGACCGACAGGCCCAGGCCGACCGACAGCGCGGTCATGGCCAGCACGAAGCCGAAGATGCCGAGCGGCAGGTTCAGCAGCAACTGGCCGACCTGGTGCCACATCCTCGTGCCGTACAGCGGTGGGCGCTCCATCCGGGCGTCCTGCTCCTTGATGGCGTCCACGGCGCGGTGCAGCGGCTTCATGCGGATCTACCGTCCCTACTTCGTCGTGCGGCTGGACCAAGCTTCCCGAACCGGGAGCGGTGGGGGCCATGGGGGTGATACATCTTCCCGGCCGGGGGTTAACCCCACCCCCGGGGCCGGTCACCGGACGCCCGCCCGGGTGTCCACCGGCCGTCTTGCGGAGCGGGCAGGGTTCGGGCGGAGCGGAGCGGTCCCCTTAGACTCACGCTTTGGCCATGGTTGGGCCGGTGAGAGCAAACGTCGTAGAACTGTCTTGAGGGCGGGTTCACGGCCGAGGTGGAGGCGAAGGCATGGAGGGGAAGCACGCGGCTGCCGTCGCGGCCGACCCGGCGGTCGGCAGCGGCTACTTCGACGCGTACGCCGCGATGGGCCTGATGGCCGTCGTCGGGGTGCTCTTCGTCGCCGTGGCGTTCACCGCCAACCGGCTGCTGCGGCCCGTGGTGTACTCGCCCGAGAAACTCCTCGCCTACGAGTGCGGGGTGGACCCGGTGGGCGAGGACTGGGCGCACACCCAGATCCGCTACTACGTGTACGCCTTCCTGTACGTGATCTTCGCGGTGGACGCGATCTACCTGTTCCCCTGGGCGACCGTCTTCGCCACCGCCGGGTACGGCGCCGGGACGCTGATCGAGATGTTCCTGTTCATCGGCTTCCTCGCGGTCGGGCTGCTCTACGCCTGGAAGAAGGGCGTTCTGGAATGGACGTGACGCACTCCCACTCGCACGGCGGCACACAGGGCGGTCCCGTCCCGCTCGGCCTGCCGGACCCCGCGCGCCCCGGCGCCGTCGAGCGCCGCGGCCTCGGCCCGCTGGCCCGGCTCGCGCCGGACCCGGTCAAGGTGGTGCTCAACTGGGGGCGCCGCTACAGCCTCTGGTGCTTCAACTTCGGGCTGGCCTGCTGCGCGATCGAGTTCATCGCCGCCTCGATGGCCAAACACGACTTCATCCGGATGGGTGTCATCCCGTTCGCGCCCGGACCCCGTCAGGCTGATCTGATGATCGTCTCCGGGACGGTCACCGACAAGATGGCGCCCGCCGTCAAGCGCCTCTACGAGCAGATGCCCGAGCCGAAGTACGTCATCTCCTTCGGCGCCTGCTCCAACTCCGGCGGCCCCTACTGGGACTCCTACTCGGTCACCAAGGGCGTGGACCAGATCATCCCGGTGGACGTCTACGTGCCCGGCTGCCCGCCGCGGCCGGAGGCGCTGCTCCAGGGCATCCTCAAGCTCCAGGAGAAGATCGCCACCGAGTCCCTGCCGGACCGCTACACCGTGCCCGCGCCCGCGGCGGCGCTGCGCCGGCCGCTGGTGGCCGGGCCTTCGGGGGCTTCCGCGGCCGGTACCGCGAGCGGCTCCGCGGCAGGCTCCGCGCCCGGGACCGCGGCCGGCGCTTCGACCGAGGGAGGGGTCTCGTGACATCCGCCGAGCAGTACGCGGCGTCGGTCGGGGAGTGGGCGACCGGCGCCGAGGCGTACGGGCTGGTCACCGTCGACGTCCCCGCCGAGCACTGGACCGAGGCGCTCACCAACGCCCGGGACGTCCTGGGCCTGGGCTTCTTCGACTGGCTGAGCGCCGTCGACGAGCTCGCCGAGGGCTTCTCCGTGGTCGCGCACCTGGCCGCCGTCGAGGCGCCCGGCGTCCGGCACCTCGCGCTGCGCACCCGGGTGCCGCGCGACCGGGCCGCGCTGCCGACCGCCGTCCCGGTGTACGCCGGTGCCGCCTGGCACGAGCGCGAGACCCACGAGATGTTCGGCATCGACTTCCCCGGACACCCCCACCTGGCCACCCTGCTGCTGCCGGACGGCTTCGAGGGGAACCCGCTGCGCAAGGAGTTCGTGCTCGCGGCCCGGGTCGCCAAGGACTGGCCGGGCGCCAAGGAGCCGGGCGAGTCCGACCACGGCGGCGGGCCGGCCCGGCGCAAGATGCAGCCGGCCGGTGTGCCGGACCCGAACGAGTGGGGGCCGCTCAAGGGCACCCTGCCGCCGGTCGCCGAGCGGCCCGCGCGCGGTGCGCGGGCGGCGGGGGCGGCGGCGCGGACGCCCCGGGCGGCTGCGGGCGCCGGTGCCGCTGGTGCGGCCGGCGCTGGCGCCGGTGCGGCTGCCGCGGGCGCCGAGGGCGGTGCCCCGGTGCGGGCGGACCGGCCGCGGCGGACCCGGTCGGTGTCGGAGGGGTCGGCGAGCCAGGCGGGCGCCGAGGCTCCCGCGGCCGCTCCGGCCGAGGGCGCCCCGCCGGTGCGGGCGGACCGGCCGCGGCGGACCCGGTCGGTCTCCGAGGGGTCGGCCAGTCAGACGGCCGCCGAGGCTCCCGCCGAACCGGCCGCCGAGCCGACGGCCGAGCCCGCGGCTCCCGTACGGCCCCGGCCTTCCGACGCGCCCCGGTCCTCCGACGCGCCCTGGCACAACCCGGTGCCCGCCCACGAGGAGAAGCCGTCGGGCGAGCCCGCCGAGCCCGGCAAGTTGGGCAAGCCGGTCGAGCAGAAGGACGAGACCTCGGCCGGACCGGCCGACCAGGACGGAGAAGGCGCGTGAACCTGCTCGACACGGTGCTGCGCTGCGTCGCCACCCTCGTCGTCTTCCTGGTCCTCCCGCTGGTCATCGGCCAGACCGAGCACAAGGTCATGGCGCACATGCAGGGCCGGCTCGGCCCGATGTACGCGGGCGGCTTCCACGGCTGGGCGCAGCTCGTCGCGGACGGCGTGAAGTTCGCGCAGAAGGAGGACATCGTCCCGGCCGGGGCGGACCGCCGGGTCTTCCAGCTGGCGCCCGCCGTCTCGCTGCTGCCGTACCTCTTCGTGCTGCTGGCGATCCCGGTCGGCCCGGACGGCTTCGTCGGCCAGGCGATCGACGCCGGGCTGTTCTTCGTGCTCGCCGTGATGGGCGTCGGCGTGATCGGCAAGCTGATGGCCGGCTGGGCCTCGGCGAACAAGTTCTCGCTGCTCGGTGGCCTGCGCACGGCCGCGCAGCTGATGTCGTACGAGCTGCCGCTGGTGCTGGCGGCGGCCTCGGTGGCGATGGCCGCCGGAACGCTGTCGCTGCCCGGGATCGTGGACGCCTGGGAGTGGTACTGGCTGCCCTGGCAGCTGATCGGGGCGTTCGTCTTCTTCACGGCCGGTCTGGCCGAACTCCAGCGCCCGCCGTTCGACATGCCGATCGCCGACTCGGAGATCATCTTCGGCGCGTACACCGAGTACACCGGCCTGCGGTTCGCCCTGTTCCTGCTGTCCGAGTACGTGGGCATCCTGGTGGTGTCCGCACTGACCGCGGTGCTCTTCCTGGGCGGCTGGCACGGACCGCTGCCGGACCAGCTCGGCTGGCTCTGGATGATCCTCAAGACCTTCGCGCTGGCCTTCGTGGTCATCTGGCTGCGGGTCACCTACCCGCGTCTGCGCGAGGACCAGCTGATGCGCTTCGCGTGGACGGTGCTGATCCCGCTCGCGCTGGTCCAGCTGGCCCTCACCGGCATCATCAAGGTGGCGATCTCATGAGTTTCCCCGGTATCGGGCTCGCCAAGGGCCTGGCCGTGACGCTGCGGACGATGACGAGGAAGAGCGTCACCGCGCAGTACCCCGACGTGCAGCCGGTGCTGCCGCCGCGTTCGCGCGGCGTCATCGCGCTGCTGGAGGAGAACTGCACGGTCTGCATGCTCTGCGCGCGCGAGTGCCCGGACTGGTGCATCTACATCGACTCCCACAAGGAGACGCTGCCGGCCGCCGAGCCGAACGCCCGGGCCCGTACCCGCAACGTGCTGGACCGGTTCGCCATCGACTTCTCGCTCTGCATGTACTGCGGGATCTGCATCGAGGTCTGCCCCTTCGACGCGCTGTTCTGGTCGCCGGAGTTCGAGTACGCGGAGACCGACATCCACGAGCTGACCCACGAGCGGGAGAAGCTCCGCGAGTGGATGTGGACCGTCCCCGCGCCGCCGGCGCTGGACCCGGCGGCCGAGGAGCCCAAGGAGATCGCCACCGCGCGCAAGACCGCGGACAAGCTGGCGGCCGCCGCCGCGGCGGCCCTCGAGGAGAAGGGTGACGACGCGTGACCGGTGCCACCACGCTTCTCGCGGCGACCGGCTCCCTGGAGCCGGCCGCCCGTTCGTTCCTGTCCCCGACCGGGCAGGAGATCGTCTTCCTGCTGGTCGGGATCGCCGTGCTCGGCTCGGCCGTGGTCTCGGTGACCACCCGGCAGCTGGTGCACGCCGCGCTCTGGCTGGTGGTCGCGCTCGGCGGGCTGGCGGTGGAGTTCCTGCTGCTTACGGCCGAGTTCATCGCCTGGGTGCAGGTGCTGATCTACCTCGGCTCGGTGGTCGTCCTGGTGCTGTTCGGGCTGATGCTCACCAAGGCGCCGATCGGGCGCTCGCCGGACGCCGACTCCAAGAACCGCTGGGTGGCCCTGGTCGTGGCGCTGGCCGCGGCCGGGACGCTGGTCACGCTGGTGGTCGACGCCTTCCGGACCTCCTGGATCGACCTCGGCCAGGGCGGCGGCTCGGCCGCCGTCACCGGGGCCAGCCTGTTCCGGCACTGGGTGCTGCCCTTCGAGGCGCTGTCCGTGCTGCTGCTGGCGGCGCTGGTCGGCGCGATCGTGCTGTCGCGCGGCTCGGGGCGGCGGGTGCCGCCGCCCCGGGCGGGCAGGCTGCGCGCCGGGCGGCCGGTCGGGTCCAACGGGACGGTCGCCGCGAACGCGGCCGCCGGCACGACCGCGGGCGCCCCCACTGCCTCGTCCGCGCCGTCCGCGCTGGAGGAGAGCTGATGCACCTCGCATACCCCGCCGTCCTCGCCGCGCTGCTGTTCAGCGTCGGCGTGTACGGCGTGCTCGCCCGGCGCAACGCCGTCCTGGTGCTGATGTCCGTCGAGCTGATGCTCAACGCCGTCAACCTCAACCTGGTCGCCTTCGACGCGTGGCTGCGGGACTCGCTGCACGCCGGGCAGGCGCTCACCCTGTTCACCATCACCGTCGCCGCCGCCGAGGTCGGGCTGGGGCTCGCCATCGTCCTGCTGCTGTTCCGGGCCCGGGGCACCGCGGACATCGACCGGGCCACCGCGCTCGGCGACCCGGGCGAGGCGCTCGCCGTCGAGGAGACGCCGGTCGGCGCCGGGACGCCGACCGGAGCCGAGGCACTGAAGGGCCAGGCCGCCGCATGAACCTCGCCCTGCCCGTACTCGTCCCCGCGCTGCCCGCGCTCGGCGCCGCCGCGACCCTGGCCGTCGGCCGGAAGGCGCCCGGGCTGGCCCGGCCGCTGGCGATCGTCCCGGTCGCCGTCGCGGCCGTGCTCGCCCTGGTGGTCGCCCTCCAGCTCGGCACCGGCCGGACCCTGGACGCCGGCACCCGGCTCACCCCGACCGGCGGCCCGGACATCACGCTCGGCCTCCACCTGGACGGCTTCAGCTCGCTGATCTCCGTGCTGGTCGGCCTGGTCGCCACCTGCGTCCAGGTCTACTCGACCGCGTACCTCAAGGAGGACCCGCGCTACCCCTCGTACGCGGCGCTGGTCTCGCTGTTCACCGCGGCGATGTTCCTGGTGGTCTACTCGGGCGACCTGATCGTGCTGCTGGTCGGCTGGGAGGTCATGGGCCTGTGCTCGTACTTCCTGATCGGCCACCACTGGGAGACCGCGGACGCCCGCTCGGCCTCGCTGAAGGCCTTCCTGGTCACCAAGCTCGGTGACGTGCCGTTCCTGTTCGGGATCTTCCTGCTCGGCGCGGACGCCGGCAGCTTCCGCGTCCCGGACGTGCTGGCGGCCGCGACGGAGGGCCGGCTCGGGCACCCGACGCTGACCGCGCTGCTGCTGCTCGCCGGCGTGGCCGGCAAGAGCGCCCAGTTCCCGCTGCACACCTGGCTCCCGGACGCGATGGCCGGCCCGACCCCGGTGTCCGCGCTGATCCACGCCGCCACCATGGTCGCGGCCGGCATCTACCTGGTCGCCCGGCTGCTGCCGGTGTTCCTGCTGTCGGGCGCGGCGCTGGTCGTGCTCGCGGTGATGGCCGCCGTGACGATGATCGGCTCGGCGCTCTGCGCGCTCGCCCAGGACGACCTCAAACGGGTGCTCGCCTACTCCACCGTCGGCCAGCTCGGCTACATGGCCGGCGCGCTGGCCAGCGGGGACCGCGAGGCCTCGGTCTTCCACCTGGTCAGCCACGGCGCGTTCAAGGCGCTGCTGTTCCTGGCCGCCGGCGTGGTGATCCACGCCGCGCACACCAACTCGATCTCCGCGATGTCCCGCATGCCCGGGCTGCGCAAGCGGGTGCCGGACGCCTACTGGACGACGGGCATCGCGCTCGTCGCCCTGGTCGGGCTGCCGCCGTTCTCCGGCTTCTTCAGCAAGGAGGCGGTGCTGACCGCCGCCGAGCACGCCGCCAACGGCGAGGCGCTGACCAACGGGCTCGGCCCGGCCTCGGCGGTGCCGCAGGCGGCCGGGTGGATCGTGCTGATCTCCGCCGGGCTCACCGCGTTGCTCACCGCCGCGTACGCGACCAGGCTCTTCCTGCTGGCGTTCCACAGCCCGGCCGGGGCCGCCGTGCCGACGGCCGCGGCCGCCAAGGCCCGGGTCCAGGCCCTGGTACCGGCACCGGCCGACCACGAGGCAGGGGCGCCGTACTCGCCCGAACTCGACGAGGCCGACCCGGCCACCGCCGAGCCGCCCGCGATGCGCTGGCCGCTCTGGGTGCTGGCCGTGCCGACCATGGGCTTCGGCATCGTCGGCCTGCGCTCGGACTGGCTGCCCGCGCTCCTGGACGGCGGTTCGCTGCGGCCCTCCGCGGTCACCGCCGTCACCGGGACCGGGCTCGCCGCGGTCGGCGTGATCGCCGCGTACGGCGCCTGGCGCTCGGCGACCGCCCGGCTGGGCACCGGCCGCCCGGCCCCGGCCGGAGGCTGGGGGAGGGTGCCCGAGCAGGGCGGAGCCCCGGCCGCCGAGGTGATCGTCGCCGACCCCGGGCGCACCCTGCTGGGCCCGCTGTTCGGCCCGGCCCGGCACGGCTTCGGCGTCGACCGGCTCTACCACGCGCTGTTCGTCCGCCCGGTGGGCGCCGCCGCGAAGCTGGTCCGCTTCCTCGACCGCGAGGTCGTCGAGACCTACGTGCGCGGCAGCGGAGCGGGCGCCAACCTGCTCGGCCGGGTCGTCCGGCTCGCGCAGACCGGCAACGCGCAGACGTACCTCAGCGCCCTGCTGGCCGGCGTCGTCCTGCTGGCCGTCCTGGTGGCGGTGTAGCCGGTGCTGCTGTCCTCGACCTCCGCCACCTCGACCGCTGCTGGGAGCCCCCGATGAACGCAGTCCTCATCGCCCTCCTGCTGCTGCCGCTGCTCGGTGCCGCACTCACCCTGGCGCCGGTGTTCGGGCCGGACCGGGCCGTGGCCGACCGGCGGGCCCTGCGGCTGAACACCGTCGTCACCGGCGCGGTGCTCCTGCTCGCCGTCGCCCTCGCGGCCGGCTTCGACCACGACGAACCCGCCCGGATGCAGGCCACCACCGACGTGTCCTGGATCCCGGCCCTGCACGTGCGCCTCCACCTCGGCGTGGACGGCGTCTCGCTGCCGCTGGTCGTGCTGACCGCGCTGCTCACCTTCCTCTGCGCGCTGTACTCGGAGAAGCGGCTGCCGGACGGGGAGACCGTGCCCTCGGCGCAGGCCTTCGTCGGGCTGTTCCTCCTGCTCGAGGTCGGCATGCTCGCCACCTTCGCGGTCCTGGACCTCCTGCTCTTCTTCCTGGCCTTCGAGATCGTGCTGATCCCGATGTACTTCCTGATCGCCCGCTGGGGGAGCGGCGCGAAGGTGCCGTCCGCCAACCGCTTCATCCTCTACACGCTGCTCGGCTCGGCCGTGATGCTGCTCGGCTTCCTGCTGATCGGCAGCAAGGCCGGCACCTTCGACATGCAGGCCCTGGCCGCCGCGCACGGCGGCGGCCTGAGCCACACCACCCAGGTGATCGCCGCGCTGGCGATCCTGGTCGGGCTCGCGGTCAAGGCCCCCGCCTGGCCGCTGCACAGCTGGCTCCCCGACGCGCACACCGCCGCCCCGACGGTGGGCTCGGTGCTGCTCGCCGGCGTGCTGCTGAAGATGGGCACCTACGGCCTGGTCCGCGTCCTCCTCCCGGTCGTGCCGGACGGCGCCGCCACCCTGGCCCCCTATCTGGGAGCCTTCGCGGCCGTCGGCATCGTCTACGGCTCACTGGCCTGCCTGGCGCTGGCCCGCCCCGGCGCCAAGGGCGACCTCAAGCGCCTGATCGCGTACTCCTCCGTCGGCCACATGGGCTTCGTGCTGCTCGGCATCGCCTCCCTCACCCCGGTGGGCGTCAACGGCGCGCTGTTCGCCAACATCGCCCACGGCCTGATCACCGGCCTGCTGTTCTTCGTCGTCGGCGCGCTCAAGGACCGCTACGGCACGGCCGACCTCGACACCCTGGCCGGCACCACCGGCGCCGCCCTGTACGGCCGGGCCCCGCGGCTCGGCGTACTGCTCGCCTTCGCCGCCGTCGCCAGCCTCGGGCTGCCCGGCCTGGCCGGCTTCTGGGGCGAGCTGCTCGCCATGTTCGGCGCGTTCGACCCGGCCGCCGGCCTGTCGCGCCCCGCGTTCGTCACCTACATGGTCCTGGCCGGCCTCGGCACCCTCCTCACCGCCGCGTACCTCCTGATCGTGGTCAAGCGCGTCTGCATGGGCGACCCCGAGCAGCCCGCCCCGGTGGCCGAACTCGCCGACCTGCGCCCGTACGAGGCCGTCAGCTGGACGCCGCTGGCCGCGCTCACCCTGCTCGCCGGACTCTGGCCCGCGCTGCTGCTCGGCCTCTCCGACCCCGCCGTCAAGCACCTCCTCGGGGGTGGCTGACCGTGCTCGCAGCCCAGACCGCCGCACTCGGACCTCACTCCACGGGGCAGCACACTGTGACCTCCCTCGCCGTAGCCAACCCGGGCAGCCTGATCCAGTCCGTGGACTGGGTGGCGATCGCGCCCCCGCTGATCGCCGCCGTGGCCGCCCTCGCCGTGCTGCTCACGGACCTGTTCCTGCCCGAGCGGCACAAGAAGTGGCTCGGCCGCCTCACCGCGGCCGGACTCGCCCTCGCCCTCATCGCGCTCCTTCCCCTCACCGGATCGTCACCCCGCGCCACCTTCTGCGTGCAGAACGTAGCAGGGGGGTCCGACAACGGCGGCTGCTCGTACGTCGCCGACCACTTCGCCCTGGTGTTCCAGCTGCTCGCCCTCGGCGGCGCGCTGATCGCGGCCCTGCTGTCGATGCACACCGTGGAGGACGAGAAGCTGCCGCGCGGCGAGTACTGGTTCCTGCTGCTCTCCAGCGCCACCGGCGCCGCCCTGCTGCCCGCCTCCCGGGACCTCGCCACCATGGTGATCGCCCTGGAGGTCGCCTCGCTGCCCGCCTTCGCCCTGGTCGCGCTGCGCCGGGACGGCCGGGGCGCCGAGGCCGCGTTCAAGTTCTTCGTCTCCTCGGTGACCGCGACCGCCGTGATGCTGCTCGGCGTCGGCTTCGTCTACGCGGCGAGCGGCAGCCTGCACCTCGGCGCCGTCGCCCAGGGCCTGGAGCACGCCCCCGGACAGCTCAGGCCGCTGGCCGAGGCGGGCGCGGTGCTCACCCTGGTCGGCTTCGCCTTCAAGGTCGCCGCCGTCCCGTTCCACTTCTGGGTGCCCGACACCTACACCGGCGCCCCGCTGCCGGTGGCCGGCTACCTCTCGGTGGTCGGCAAGGCGGCCGGCCTGTCCGGGCTCGCGCTCGCCACCACCGTCGCATTCCGCCCGTACGCCCACACCTGGGGCCTGGTGCTCGCGGTGCTGGCCGCCGTCACCATGACCGTCGGCAACGTCGGCGCGCTGCGGCAGCGCTTCGACACCCGGTACAGCGTGGTGCGGCTGCTCGCCTGGTCCTCGGTCGGCCAGGCCGGGTACCTGCTGGTGCCGCTCGCCGCGGCCGGCTACGCGCCCACCGGCGTCGACCCGCTCGGCGCCACCGCCGCGTACGCGCTGATCTACGGCGTGGTGAACCTCGGCGCCTTCGGGGTGGTCGCCGCCGTCGGCCGCCGGGCCGGGACCAGCGTGGACGACTTCCGCGGCCTGTTCGCCCGCAACCGCTGGACGGCGCTGGCGCTCGCCTTCTTCCTGCTCTGCCTGGCCGGGCTGCCGCCGGGCGTGGTCGGCCTGTTCGGCAAGGTCGTGGTGTTCCGCGCGGCGGTCGACGCCGGGCTGGGCTGGCTCGCCGTGGTGATGGCCGTCAACGTGGTCGTCGCCCTGTACTACTACCTGCTCTGGACGGCCCGGCTGTTCGCCCCGGCGGGCGACGCGCCCCTCGACGCGGCCGCCGCCGGGCACCGCCTGCCGGTGAGCCTCACCGCGACGCTGGGGCTCACCGCCTCCGCCGCCGTGGTCCTCTCGGTGGCGCCGCAGCTGGTCCTCCAGGTGGCGGGCGGCTCGCTGTTCTGAGCCCGGGCCGGGCCGGGCCGGGCCGTGGTTCCGGGCCCGGGTCGGGCCGATCCGGGGGTGAGGCCGGGCCGCTCCGCCGTGACGGCCCGGTGACGGTGCGGTGGTACCGGGGGTGCGGCCCGGCGGTGTCACGTCGGTCACAAGGGAACAAGGTCCCCGGCCCCACCCGTTGACCGGGCAAGAGGGACGAGGCAGAAAGGGCTTCCCCACCGCACCATTGGAGGGCCTGACGTGCACAGCCGGCACAACGGACTGAGGACCGCCGTCCTGCTCGGAGGCCTCTCCGCGCTGATCCTGGTGATCGGCGGCCTCTTCGGCCGCACCGGCTTCGTGATCGCCCTGCTGGTCGCCCTCGGGACCAACGCCTACGCCTACTGGAACAGCGACAAGCTCGCGCTGCGGGCCATGCGGGCCCGGCCGGTCAGCGAGTTCGAGGCACCCGGGCTGTACCGGATCGTCCGCGAGCTCTCCACCTCCGCCCGCCAGCCGATGCCCCGCCTCTACATCTCCCCGACCCCGGCCCCGAACGCCTTCGCCACCGGCCGCAACCCGCGCAACGCGGCGGTCTGCTGCACCGAGGGCATCCTGGGGATCCTGGACGAACGCGAGCTGCGGGGCGTGCTCGGGCACGAGCTGAGCCACGTCTACAACCGGGACATCCTGATCTCCTCGGTGGCCGGGGCGCTCGCCTCGGTGGTGATGTTCCTGGTGAACTTCGCCTGGCTGGTGCCGTTCGGGCGCAGCGACGACGACGACGGCCCGGGGCTGTTCGGGATGCTCGCCATCATGATCCTCGGCCCGCTCGCGGCCGGGCTGATCCAGATGGCGGTCAGCCGTTCCCGCGAGTACCAGGCCGACGCCGACGGCGCCCGGATCACCGGGGACCCGCTCGCCCTCGCCAGCGCCCTGCGCAAGCTCGACGCGGGCACCCGTCAGCTGCCCCTGCCGCCCGAGCCGCAGCTCCAGACCGCGAGCCACATGATGATCGCCAGCCCGTTCCGGCCCGGCGAGGCCGGTGCGCGGCTCTTCTCCACCCACCCGCCGATGGCCGAGCGGATCGCCCGCCTGGAGCGGATGGCGGGCGGGCGGGTCTAGCAGCGCCCCGGGGCGTCAGTCCGCGAGCTCCTCGTACGCGAGCCGCAGCCGGTGGACGCCCTCGGCGACCTGGGCGGAGCTCTCGGCGGCGGCGTAGCTGAGCCGGAGGTGGGGGGCCGGGGGCTCGGCGGGGTGGTACGGGCGGCCGGGGGAGAGCTGGACGCCGGCGCGCAGGGCGGCCCTGGCGAGGGTGGTGTCGTCGACGCCGTCGGGGAAGCGCAGCCACAGGTGGTAGCCGCCGGGGCGGTGGGTGCCGACGACGCCGGGCAGCTCGCGGTGCAGGGCGGCGACGGCGGCGGTGCGGCGGTCGCGCAGTTCGGCGCCGAGGGTGCGCAGGTGGCGGGCCCAGGCGGGGTCGGAGACCAGTTCCAGGGTGGCCTCCTGGAGCGGCCGGGGCACGAAGAAGCTGTCCACCACCTGGGTGGCCCGCAGCCGGGCCAGCGCCGGGCCGCGCGCGGTGAGGGCGCCGACCCGCAGGTTGGGGGAGGCCGCCTTGGTCAGC
Organism: Kitasatospora sp. NPDC056800; assembly: GCF_042789775.1. Taxonomy (NCBI): domain Bacteria; kingdom Bacillati; phylum Actinomycetota; class Actinomycetes; order Kitasatosporales; family Streptomycetaceae; genus Kitasatospora; species Kitasatospora sp. NPDC056800. Next base: position 13,260 of record NZ_JBHUAL010000102.1, read on the forward strand.
GAGCGCAGGTGCACCACGACCCCGTCCCGGTCGTCGGCGGCGAGCGGGCGCGGCAGCGCGGGGGCGTCCGCGTGGACCAGCAGCCGGGCGAAGTCGTCCTCGACCACGAAGGCCCCGGCCGCCCGGGAGATCCGCAGCACCTCCTCCCGCCGTACGGGCGACAGCACCGCGCCGGTGGGGTTCTGGAACAGCGGCTGGCAGAGGAAGACCCGCGCCCGGGTGGCCGCGAAGGCCTCCGCCAGCAGGTCGGTGCGCACGCCGTCGGCGTCGACCGGCACCGGGACGGGCCGCAGCCCGGCCGCCCGGACGACCGCCAGGATGCCCGAGTACGTCGGCGACTCCACCAGCACCGGCGAGCCGGGCGCGGCGAGCGCCCGCATGGCGACGGTCAGCCCGCTCTGCCCGCCGGCGGTGATCAGGACGTCCCCGGCGCCGATCGGCCCGCCGTGGCCGCCGATGTCGCGGGCGAACCAGCCGCGCAGTTCGGTCAGCCCGTCGGTGGGCGGGCGGTCCCAGGCGCCCGGCCGCCGGCCGGCCCGGGCGAGGACGGCGGCGAGCAGCCGTTCGGGCAGCAGCGAGGCGTGCGGGTAGCCGCTGTTGAGGTCGATGACGTCGGGCGCGGGCACCCGGAGGGTGTCGAACACCGGGGCGGCGAGCAGGTCGCGCGGGCCGGAGTCGGCGCTGAGCGCGATCTCCTGCCAGGAGAGGTCGCCGGTCCGGCCGGCCGGCGGGGCGGGGACGGCCGGGGCCGCGGCGAAGGCGGCCGCCCGGAACACCCCGGCGCCCGGCCGGGAGACCACGAGCCCCTCGGCGACGAGCACCGCGATGGCCCGGGAGACCGTCACCGGGCTGACCTGGTGGCGCTCCACCAGCGCCCGGCTGGCGGGCAGTTTCCGCCCCTCCGGGTAGCGCTCCACTTCCCGCCGCAGGATGTCGGCGAGTTCGGTCACGCTGCTACGCTCGTTCATGACGGCACAAGATAGCGCTATCCGCCCGAAGGCGATAGCACCTCGACCGGCCCCCGCTTCCGGCACCGCCCTCGCGGCCCTCGGGGTGGCCTCCTTCTCGCTCACCTTCCCCGCCACCGCGTGGGCCCTGACCGGCTTCGGCCCGTGGACCGCGACCGGTCTGCGCGGCGTCCTGGCCGCTGTGCTGGCCGCGCTCTACCTGCTGGCCGTCCGCGCCCGGCCGCCGCGGCGGGGGCAGTGGCCCGGGCTGCTGGTGGTCTCGGCCGGCTGCGTCCTCGGCTTCCCGCTGCTCACCACGCTCGCCCTGCGCACCTCCTCGACCGCCCACTCGGCGGTGGTCATCGGCGTGCTGCCGCTGGCCACGGCGGTGGTCTCGGCGCTGCGCACCGGCCGCCGGCCGTCCGGGGCGTTCTGGGCGGCGGCGCTCGCCGGGGCCGCGGCGGTGCTCGCCTTCACCCTGGTCCAGAGCCACGGCCGGCCGACCGCCGCCGACCTCTACCTCTTCGTGGCGGTGCTGCTCTGCGCCGCCGGGTACGCCGAGGGCGGGCGGCTCTCCCGGGACCTGCCGGGCGGGCAGGTGATCGCCTGGGCGGTGCTGGTCGCGCTGCCCGCGACGCTGCTGACCGCCGTGCTCGGGCTGGGCGCCGAGCCGGTCCGGCTCGGGGCGAAGGCACTGGCCGGGCTGGCGTACACGGCGGCGGTCTCGCAGCTCGGCGGGCTCGTGCTCTGGTACCGGGGGATGGCCGCGATCGGGGTGCCGAGGGCCAGCCAGCTCCAGCTCGCGCAGCCGCTGCTGACGCTGGTCTGGTCGGTGCTGCTGCTCGGCGAGCACCTGCCGGCCGCGGCGCCGGTCACCGCGGTGGTGGTGCTGGTCTGCATCGCGGTGACCCAGCGGGCCCGGAGCTGACCGGGCGGACGGGACCGGCCCCGGAGCTGACCAGGCGGGCGGCACCGGCCCCGGGGCGGAGCGGCGCCGTACGCCCCCGAACCCTCGCTCCGACCGGATCGGCGCGGCCCCGCGCTCGTTAGGATGAACCCGCGCCCGCCGGTCCGGGCGCGGCATCCGGAGGGAGTGGGCCGTCATGGCAGACCAGAGGCACGCCCCGACGGCCGGGGACGCGCCGCCCCGACGACGAGGCCAGGGCGAGCTGGAGGCGCAGGTGCTCGCGGTGCTCCAGCAGGCGCCCGGCCCGGCCGCCGCGGGGTGGGTCCAGGAACGCCTGGAGGGCGACCTGGCGTACACCACCGTGATGACCATCCTGTCCCGGCTGCATGCCAAGAACGCCGTGACCCGGACCCGCGCCGGCCGTTCCTACCTGTGGCAGGCCTCCGCGGACGCCGCCGGGCTGGCCGCGCTGCGGATGCGCCGGATGCTCGACGGGGAGGCCGACCGGGACGCGGTCCTGGCCAGCTTCGTCAGCGCGCTGCTGCCGCACGACGAGGAACTGCTGCGGGCGCTGCTGGACGCCGCGTCCGCCGATCCGGCGGCGCCCGACCGTGAGAGCTGACCCGTGGGCTTCTTCGTCTTCCTCCCGCTCGTCCTGCCGCTCACCGCGGTCCCGATCGCGCGCCTGACCGAGCAGCACCTGCATCCGCGCGGCGCGGCCCGGCTGATGACCGTGATCAGCGCGGTGATGGCGGTGTGCAGCGTGCTCTGCCTCGGACTGATCGGCGTGGTCGGCACCGCGCAGATCCCCGGCAACCCGCTGCCGGACAGCTGGTCCGACCCGGAGGTGCGGGCCGCGCTGCCGTACCACGAGACGGTCGGCACGGCCGCGATGTGGCTGCTGGCCCTGGTGGTCCTGGCCTGCGCCCGGACGGTCGTCCGGCACCTGCGGGTGCGGAACCGGGCCCGCCGGGCGCTGAGCGGGCTGCCCGCGGAGCCGGGGGAGTCCGGCGACCTCGCGGTGCTGCCGGACCACAGCCCGTACGCCTACGCGCTGCCCGGCTCGCCCGGCCGGGTGGTGGTCTCCACCGGGATGCTGGCCGGCCTGGCCGCCGACGAGCGCGAGGCGCTGCTCGCGCACGAGCGGGCGCACCTGCGCCACCGGCACCACCGGTACCTGCTGACCACCCAGCTCGCCGCCTGCGTCAACCCGTTCCTGCGGCCGCTGCAGCACGCGGTGGCGTTCAGCGCGGAGCGGTGGGCGGACGAGGAGTCGGCGCAGGCCGTGGGGGACCGCCGGATCACCGCGCGGGCGGTGGCCCGGGCGGCGCTGGTCTCGCACGCCGCCCCGGCGCCCGGCTTCGCGGCCTTCGCCACCCCGGCCGCGGCGGCGGCCTCGGCCGGCCCGGTGCCGCGCCGGGTCGCCGCGCTGCTCGGCCCGGTGCCGACCTCCCGCAACTGGCCGCCGGCCAAGACCCCGGCGGGCCTGGCGGCGATGGTCGCGGCGATCGGCACGGCGGTGTCGGCGCTGTGCGCGCTCAACGCCGCCGTGGCCCTGCTGGTGGTGCTCAAGGCCGTCACCCCGCTGTAGCGGCCGCCGCCCGGCCAGGCCCTGTCAGGGCGGCTCAGAGCGTCGCGGCCAGCTCGTCGAGGGCGGCCTCGGCCGCCGCCAGCGACTCGGCGGCGAGCGGCTGGAGGGCGTTCAGCGCCGGGACGTCCGCGGCCCTGGTGAGCTCGGCGGTGACCACGTGCAGGTGCTCCGGCGCGACCCCGATCCGGTCGAAGTACGCCCGCAGGTACGGGACCTGGAAGTCGCAGTGGGCGCGCGGGGTGCCCGGCGCGTAGCCGCCGCCGCGGACGGCGACGACCACCACGCGGGTGTCGCGCAGCAGCGGCTCGCCGGTCTCCGGGTCGTGGTGGACGCCGGGGAAGGTGACCCGGTCGATCCACGCCTTGAGGCCGGCCGAGACGGTGTAGTTGTACATCGGGCTGCCGACCAGCAGGGTGCCGGCGGCCCGCAGCTCCTCGATCAGCGGGCGGCTGAGCGTCCACTCGTGCGCCTCGTCCGGCCCTTCGGGGAGGCGGCCGATGTCGTCCAGCGGGAGTATCCCCTTGCGCTCGGTGCGGCGGCCGAGGGCGTCGTAGGCGGCGCGCACCGCGGGCACCGGGTCGGCGGCGAGGTCGCGGTACCGGTACCGGTCCCGGCCGGCGGTGCCGTGCCGGGCGTGCCAGGCGTCGGCGAAGCGGGCGGTCAGGGCGCGGCTGACCGAGCCGGACGGGCTGATGCTGGAGTCCAGGTGGAGCAGCGTGGTGGAGGTCATGGTGGTCTCCCGGTCACCTCGGAGGAGGACGGATCGTCATAGCGGTGACGGGCCGCGCCGAGGAAAGGTGACCGATGGACCGGGACGCGATGTCGGGAGCGGCGGCCGGGGCGGCGGCGGCCCCGGGGCGGCGGGCCGAGGCGCCGGAGGAGCGCTTCGAGGCCGAGCGCGGCCGGCTGCGGGCGATCGCCCAGCGGATGCTCGGCTCGACCGGCGAGGCCGAGGACGCCGTGCAGGAGGCCTGGCTGCGGCTGGTCCGCACCGGTCCGGCGGAGATCGACAACCTGCCCGGCTGGCTGACCACGGTGGTCTCCCGGATCTGCCTGGACCTGCTGCGGGCCCGTGCCGCGCGCCGCGAGGAGCCGGCCGACGAGGCGCTGCCGGAGGCGGCGGGCGGCGGCCCGGAGCCGGAGCGGGAGGCGCTGCTGGTCGAGTCGGTGGGCCGGGCGCTGCTCGTGGTGCTGGACCGGCTGGGCCCGGCCGAGCGGGTCGCCTTCGTGCTGCACGACGGCTTCGCGGTGCCCTTCGACCAGATCGCGCCGATCGTCGGGCGGACCCCGGTGGCCGCGAAGAAGCTGGCCAGCCGGGCCCGGCAGCGGGTCCGGGGGACGGCCGCGCTGCCCCCGGAGCCGCTGGCCGGGCACCGGCGGGTGGTGGAGGCCTTCCTGGCCGCCGCCCGGGGCGGGGACCTGGCCGACCTGCTGGCCGTCCTGGCGCCGGACGTGGTGCGCCGGGCCGATCCGGCGGCGCTGCCACCGGGCCGCGCCCTGGTGGCCCGGGGCGCGCAGGCCGTCGCCAGGGAGACCACGGTCTTCGGCCGCCGGGCCCGGTACGGCGCGGTGGCCCTGGTGGACGGGGTGCCCGGGATCCTGATCGCCCCGGACGGGCGGCTGCGGCTGGTGCTGCGGATGGCGGTCGCGGACGGCCGGGTGGCCGGCTACGAGGTGGTGGCCGACCCGGCCCGGCTCGCCGCGCTCGACCTGGCCGTGCTGCCGCTGCCCGGGTGAGTGCCGCCGGGGCGGGCGCTGCGGCGGGGCACGGGGCGGTCAGTCGGCGATCCGGACCAGCATCTTGCCGGTGTTCTCGCCGCGCAGCATGCCGAGGAAGGCGTCCACCACCCGGTTGAAGCCGTCCACGACCGTCTCGTCCGGGACGACGGCGCCCGAGCGCAGGTGCGGGACGAGGAAGTCGTACAGCTCCGGCCGGGCGTCGAGGTGGTCGCGGACCAGGAAGCCCTCCAGCCGCAGGCTCTTCCCGACCACGTCGAACAGGTTGCGCGGCGCGGCCGGCGGGTTCCCGAGCCGGTTGTACTGGGCGACCGCGCCGCACCAGGCGATCCGGCCGCGCTCGCGCAGGGCGCCGATGGCGGCCTCCAGGTGGTCGCCGCCGACGTTGTCCAGGTAGACGTGCAGCCCCTCCGGCGCGGCCTCGCGCAGCCGGTCCGCGATCGGGCCGTCGTGGTAGTCGAAGGCGGCGTCGAAGCCGAGCCGCTCGGTGAGGCGGGCGGCCTTGGCGGCGGAGCCGGTGCTGCCGACGATCCGGCCGGCGCCGAGCAGGCGGGCGAGCTGTCCGGCGGCGGTGCCGACGCCGCCCGCGGCCGCCGAGACGAAGAGCGTCTCGCCGGGCTGGAGCCGGGCGATCCTGGTCAGCGCGACCCAGGCGGACAGGCCGGTGCCGCCGAGCACCGACAGGTGGGCGCTGAGCGGGACGCCGGCGAGGTCGGGGAGCAGGCTCGCCCGTTCGGCGGTGACCACCGAGAGGGTGCGCCAGGCCTGGCGGTGCTGGACCAGCGCCCCGACCGGCAGGGCGTCGGCCCGGGACTCCACCACCCGGCCGAGGGTGCGCCCCTCCAGCGGGGCGTGCAGCGCCCAGCCGCCCTCCTCCATCTCCTCGCGCATGTACGGGTCGACGGACTGGTAGAGGTTCTCGACGAGGGCCTCGCCCGCCGCGAGGGCCGGGACGGTCTCGTCGACGAAGGCGAAGTCCGCGGCGGTCGGCGCGCCGTCGGGGCGGGCGACCAGGTGGACGGCGCGGGCGGTGGGACGGGACATCGGGGCTGCTCCAGGTGCGCGGGGGGCTCGGCGGGACGTGATCACCGTAGGAAGCGCGGGAGCGGCCGGGCAGGGGCGGCGGTCGATGGAACGGGCCGGTCCATGAGCGGGATCGATGGATCGCGGGCCCGCGGATTAGATTCGGGCGCATGACCGATCTCGCCCCGCACGAGCTGCGGACCCTGGTCGCCGTCGAGGAGGAGCGGAGCTTCACGGCGGCCGCCGCACGCCTAGGCACCACCCAGTCCGCCGTCTCGCACGCCGTCCGCGCCTGCGAGCGGAAGCTGGGCACGGTGCTCTTCGACCGCGGGCGCCACGGCGCACGCCCCACCGAGGGCGGCGCGCGGGCGGTGGCGTACGCCCGCCGGATCCTGCGGCTGCTGGACGCGATGGGCCCCGAGGTGCGCGGCGCGGGAGCGGACGGGCCGCTGACCGGCACCCTGCGGATCGCCGCCTTCCGCAGCGCCGCCGCCCACCTGCTGCCACCCGTCCTGGCCCGGCTCGCCGAGCGCCACCCCGGGCTCGGCACCCGGGTCCGGATCGTCCGGGAGCTCGGCCGGGGCAGCGCCGGGGAGGTCGCCGACGGGCGCGCCGACCTCGGGCTGGCGACGCTCGACGCGGGCGGCCCGCCGCCCGTCCCGGGCCTGGTCGCGGTGCGACTGTACGAGGAGTCGTACGCGCTCGCGCACCCGCAGGGCCACCCGGCGCCGCGCGAACTCCCGCTGGTCGACTGGGACGAGAACTGCGGCTCGTACACCCGGGACTGGTGGCAGCGGCAGGACTGGATCCCGCCCGCGACCGTGGACGTGGAGGACGACACGGTGGCCGTCTCGCTGGTCGCCCAGGGCCTCGGCATGGCGATCATGCCCCGGACCGCCCTGCTCGGCGCCCCGGCCGGCCTCGCCGTCACCGACCTCGGGCCGCGGCCGCCCAGCCGCTCCGTCGGGTACGTCACCACGCCCGAGCTGGCCGGGACGGCCGCCGTCCGGGCGCTGATCCGCGAACTGCGCGAACTGCCGCTGCCCGCCGGGCTGGTGGCGGCCCGGCCCTCGGCGGCGGCGCGTCCTTCGGCACCGGCCGGGGCTCCGGAAGAGGCCCCGGCCCCGGCGGCCGCTCAGCCCCCGACAGCCTCCCGGAGCCTGCGGAACTCCTCGGCCAGCCCGTCCAGGGTGTAGTGGGCGTTGAGGCCGCTGGGGTTCGGCAGCACCCACACCTCGGTGTCGCCGATGCCCTCCGGCTGCCGCCCGAGCGGGGCCCGGCGCTGCCCGAAGGCCGTCCGGTAGGCGCCGATGCCGAGCACGGCCAGGGCGCGCGGGCGCAGCCGCAGCACCCGCTCGCGCAGCGCGGCGCCGCCCTCGCGCAGCTCCTCGGTGGTCAGCTCGTCCGCCTTGGCGGTGGCGCGCGGGGCGACGTTGGTGATGCCCAGCCCGAGCGCGAGCAACTCCCGCTGCTCGTCCGGGCGGTACTGGCGCCCGGTGAAGCCGGAGCGGTGCAGGGCGGGCCAGAAGCGGTTGCCCGGGCGGGCGAAGTGGTGGCCGGTGGCGCCGGACCACAGGCCCGGGTTGATGCCGCAGAACAGCACCCGCAGCCCGGGCCCGGAGACGTCCGGGATGGTGCTGTCCTTGGCGGCCAGCAGCTGCTCGGCGGTGGGCTTCATCGGTGCGCTCGGATTCACCCGGCCAAGTCTGCCGTGCCCTTGGCGGGGGCCTCCGTCCGGGCCGTGCCCTCGGCCGGGGCCTCGGTCGCGTCCTCGGCCGAGGCCTCCGTACGGACCGGGGCCGGGGCCTGGGCCGTGCCTTCGGCCGTCGCCTCCGTACGGACCGGGGCCGGGGCCGCGAGCCGGGCCGTGGCCCTGGCCGCCCGGCGGTCGCGCAGCCGGCGCAGGCCGAACACCACCGCGGCCGCGTACGCCCAGCCGACGAAGACGTCGATGATGAAGTGCTCCGCGCCGTACACCAGGGTGAAGGTCATCGCGAGCGGGTAGGCGACCAGCACCGCCCGCAGCCAGCGCTTGGCGGTGGGCCAGAAGAAGAACAGCAGCATCGCCGGGTAGGCGGAGTGCAGCGAGGGCATCGCGGCGACGTCGTTGGCGAACTGGCTGCCGTTCTCCAGCAGCGAGTCGGCCTGCGGCAGCCCGCTCACCGAGATGACCTCCCAGACCACCCGGGACAGGTGCGGCAGGTTGCCCTCCTGGGCGACCAGCCACGGCGGGTCGGCCGGGTAGAGGAGGTAGGTGGCGAAGCCCGCGAAGGTGAGCGTCAGGTAGGCGGCGAGCAGTTGGCGGAAGCGCTGGTGGGCGCGCCGCCAGAGCACCGCGAGCAGCAGGAAGACGACGAAGAAGTGCGAGAGGTAGACGGCCACCGCGGCGTAGTCGTACCAGTGCGGCGAGCCGGCGGTGTAGAGGGCGTGCTGGAGCCGGACGGTCCAGGTCTCGCCGAAGCCGAGCACCTCGTCGAAGCGCAGCTGCGGCAGCCAGTGCGGGGCCCACGGGGTGTGCGCGCCGTAGCCGCGCAGCAGCGAGTACGTCCACACCACGGCCATCACCGGGACCCAGTCGCGCAGGACCAGGAGGAAGCCGCGGGGGCCGTGCCCGCTGTGCACGGCGCCGGTCAGCAGGGCGGCGATCAGCCAGAGGAACAGCACGTCGTTGGCCGCGGGGATGCCCTCGGTGCGCAGGAACCAGAGGAGGCACGTCAGGTAGAGCGGCCAGGCCAGCCATCGGAGTCTCGACCAGCCCGTCACGCGGGGGCGGGGCGGAGGCACCGGGCGCGGCTGCCCGGCCCGCACGTCGTGCGGGGCCGGGGAGAGGGTCTTGGTCATGCGCACTGAAACTAGCAACCCAAACTTGGAGGTCTCTGGGTGAAATATGACCGGATCGTAAGAACGTCCGACCCGGTCGTCACCCGGTTCGACACACGGTCAGGCACCGGAAGGCGCCCTCGGGCACCTGCGGACACCGTCGGGCGCCTTCCGGCACCGTCCGGCGCCCTCAGGCCACGATGCCCAGCTCGTGCGGGGTGTTGTTGAAGCGGCGGCCGCCGGCCGGGGTGACGGTGACGATGTCCTCGATCCGCACCCCGAACCGGCCGGGCAGGTAGATCCCGGGCTCGATGGAGAAGCACATGCCGGGCACCAGCGGCCGCTCCTCGCCCTCGACCAGGTACGGAGGTTCGTGCGTGGTGGTGCCGATGCCGTGGCCGGTGCGGTGGATGAAGTACTCGCCGTACCCGCCCTCGGTGATCACCCGGCGGGCGATCCGGTCGATCTCCTGGCAGCCGACACCGGGCCGGACCGCCTCGAAGGCGGTCTGCTGGGCCAGCCGGACCAGCTCGTGCACCGTCCGCACCTCGTCCGGCACGTCCGGGCCGACGTGCACGGTCCGGGTGGTGTCGGAGCCGTAGCCGTCCTTGAGGCCGCCGAAGTCCAGCACCACCGTGTCACCCGTACGGATGACCCGCTCACCGGCCTCGTGGTGCGGGTCGGCGCCGTTCGGGCCGGAGCCGACCACGGTGAAGTCGACCTGGCTGTGCCCGTACTGGATGAGCAGCGCGCCGAGGTCGGCGGCCACGTCGGTCTCCCGGCGGCCGGCGAAGGGGACCTCCAGGATGCCCCGGTAGGCGGCGTCCGCCGCGCCGCCGGCCGAGGCCAGCCGCTCCAGCTCCTCGGTGTCCTTGACGGCGCGCAGCATCGGCAGGCTGTCGGTGAGCGAGGTGAAGGAGACGCCGGGCAGCGCGGCCTGGAAGCCGAGCAGGTGCAGGGCCCAGGTGTTGTCGGAGACGCCGTACCGGCCGGCCGGGTCGAGCAGCGGGCCCGCGGTGGCGAACGGGTCCTCGCCGTCGGACCAGTCGAGCAGCCGGACGGCCGGGGCGCCGACCGCCTTCTCGGCGTCCGGACGCTCCAACTTGGGCACCACCAGGGTGGGTTCGCGTCCGGCCGCGAGCACGAGGGCGGTCAGCCGCTCGGTGATCGCGGTGGGCGAGTAGCCGCACAGGTAGGCCAGGTCGGGGCCGGGGGCGACGACCAGGCCGGCCAGTCCGGCGGCGGTCGCCTCGGCGGTGGCACGGGTCATCCGGTCGGTGTGGTCCTGCACGGTGAAGGGGCGGGGCACGGCGGTTCCTCCTCTGGGGCCGGACGGGCTCTGCTGAGCCTCCGTCGCGTCAACTCCATCACTTCCGGGAGGAGTTGGTGAAGCCCTCGGGGGAGCCCCGGCGGGCCGGCGCGGCGCCGGCGGGTCCGGCGCTCCCCGGCGTGGGCCGCCGCGGCCCCCGGCGGAGGCCGGTCCTGTTGGTCCTGCTGGTGCGATCGGCGGGGTCGGTGCGATCGCTCCCGCCGACAGCCGGAGCGCGAGCGCCGGGACGAGGCCGAGCAGGGTGCGGGCCGGCCCGCGGAGCGCCAGGGCCGGTGCGGCGGCGGCCGTCCGGTTCGGCGGGGGTCTGTCCGGCGCATGCATGCGGTCCTCCTCCGTACGGCCCCGGCCGGGAGTACCCGACCGCGCGGGAGCCGGGGGAGGGGTCGGGAAGAGAGGCCGTACCCGGCCAGTCCACCGGGGCGCCGCGGCCGCCGCATGCCGCGAGCACCCGAGCGGGTGACCGGCGGCAGGACCGGAGGAGCGACGTCTACGGCGCGATCCGGGCCCCGCGGACCGGCCGCGGACCGCTCCAAAGGCCCCGCAGCCTGCTCTACGGTCTCCGACCGGGCACGGAATCATAAATTCCGGGCCGACTGTCGGTGCGGTGGGACACCATGGCCGCCATGTCCTATGAACTCCAGGCGCTGATAGGAACACGGGAGCTGCTGACGGTGGCGGCCGCGGAGGTTCCGGCGGCCCGGGTGGTGCCCTTGGCACAGGGGCTGGCGATGATCCCGGTCACCTCCGCCGTCCTCGCCGCGCTCCAGGGGGACGGCAGCGTGCGCAAGCCCCGCGGCGGGGCCGGGTTCGGCTGGCACTCGGACGGCTTCGAACTCCGGCTGGCCGCCTGGTCGAAGGCCGGCCCGATCGCCTGCGTCGAGGCCGAGTACTTCGGCGGCAGCGGCACCCAGCGCGCCGCCGTCTGGGCGGACGGCGCGGTCACCCTCGGCCCGCTCACCATCGGCGAGTTCGAGCCCGCCCCGGCCGACGGCACCCCGATCTCCCACGTCCTGCGACGGATCGGCGCGCGCACCGAGGAGGGCCGGGCGGACGAGTTCGAGTCGGTCGGCCTGGGCCGGCACCGCAGCACCGCCGGCTGGGCGGAGTCGGCCGGCTGACCCGCCCCCCGCACCCCACCGCCCGTCGGCCCCGCCGCCCGCCCCGGCCCGCCGACGCGAACGGCCCCGCCCCCGAAGCGGGGAGCAGGGCCGCGCCGTCGTCCGTCGAACCGGCCGACCGGAGGGTCAGCGGTAGTTCACGTACTGGATCGCGAAGTCCAGGTCCTTGCCCTTGAGCAGGGCCTGCACGGCCTGGAGGTCGTCGCGGCTCTTCGAGCTGACGCGCAGCTCGTCGCCCTGGACCTGCGCCTTGACGCCCTTCGGGCCCTCGTCACGGATGATCTTCGCGACCTTCTTCGCGTCCTCCGTGGTGATGCCCTCCTTGACGTTGGCGAAGATCTTGTACTCCTTGCCGGACAGCTGGGGCTCGTTGGCGTCCAGGGCCTTCAGCGACAGGCCGCGCTTCACGAACTTGGTCTGGAGGATGTCGAGTACGGCGCGCACGCGCTCCTCGCCGTTCGCCTTCATCTCGATCTTCTCGCCCGAGCGGCTGATCTCGGCGCCCACGTTCTTGAAGTCGAAGCGCGTCGCGATCTCGCGGGAGGTCTGGTTGATCGCGTTGTCGACCTCCTGCCACTCGACCTTCGAGACGATGTCGAAACTGGAGTCGGCCATGGGTATTGGTCTCCTTGATGCTCTGGTCTTCACTGGCACGGGCCCGCCCCTCGGGGGCGCCCGCGACCCCAGCCTATCCAGCGCCACACCGGCCCCGCCCGTAGCGGGCGCCCGCGGTTTCTTGATCGTCGCGTGATCTATCGAGTGGCGGAGCACCCCCCGGCATCGGGTATGGTTTACCAAGTCGAACGGGGTGAACACCCCGGGAAACGAAGATCCTGGCTGGTTGCCCGAGCGGCCAAAGGGAGCAGACTGTAAATCTGTCGCGCAAGCTACGCAGGTTCGAACCCTGCACCAGCCACAGGATAGAGAAGCGGTCCCTGACCTGCGGAAACGTAGGTCAGGGGCCGCTTTTTCGTTTACTTGCAACTGGGGACGAGTGCTGCCCCGTTTGGGCGGCTTGTCTCACTTTGCGCCACCCGAATCCCAGCCCTGACCAGCGCGTACGGACCAGCTACGGACCAGGATCCGGGGCCGGCGGCGCCGGACGGTTCCGGTTGAGTCGCTTCGAGATCAGCTCGTTCGCGTACTCGACGGTGCCGTGCAGGCACTTCGCGTAGACCCGCAGCAGGACGGCCACGCTGTGCCCCGCCCGCCGGGTGACCTCGGTCGGGTCGACCCCGGAGTTCAGCCCGAGCGAGATCCCCGCGTGCCGCAGGTCGTACGGCCGCTTGCCGAGCTTCGTGGCGCAGTCGGCCGGCGACAGCACCTCGGCGCGGGCCCGCTGCCAGACGACCCCGTACCCGCTCTCCTGCACCATCCCGCCCCGGGACGTCCGGAACAGCCGGCCATCGGGCGCGGCGCTGAAGGCGGAGACGTGATCCCGAAGGATCGCCACCAGCTCGGGCGGGATCGGAACGCGGAGGGTCGTCTTCTCGGCCCGGTGCTTCAGCCCGCGCCTGTCGTGCGACGTCCCGTCGTCCGTCCAGGACGAACCGACCCGCGGCCGGGTCTCGTCCAGGACGACGCAGCCCCACCCCTCGACCGGGAGGTGGCAGCGGGCGAGCGGGAGGAGCATGGCCTCGGCCGGCCGCAGCCAGCCGTAGTAGAGGCAGGCGAAGAAGGCCCGGAGGTGGGCCCCGCGCTTTCCCTGACGTCCGGCCGCCTCGATCAGCGCCGCGGCCTGGTCCTCGTTGACCACCACGCCGGGGTCGACCTCCTCCTCGGCCTCCGGCGGTTGCCACTGGACGGTCGGGAGGGGATTGGCGGTCAGGTAGCCCTCCTCCACCGCGAAGCCGAAGAGGTGGCCGAGGATGCGACGCTTGCGCAGGATGACCGAGGGGGCGGCCTTCTTGCCGTCGAGCTTCACCGCGAGGGCGTTCAGCAGGCGGCGCACCATCGGTGGCTCCTCGAAGGCGGAGACCGGCACAGACTGCTTCTGCACCCACGCCAGGGCCTTGGCCCAGTCCGCCGGCGGTTTCTCGCCCCACGAGTGCACGTTGAAGGCCCAGCTGTAGAGCGCCCGGCGGACGACCCGCTTGTCCGGCATGCCGGCCTTCGACTTCACCAGCTCGAACGTGACCGTGGCGAGGGCATCAGCCCATGTGGTGCGGGTCTTGGCCGGAGCCCCCTCCCAGCGGGCCTCGACGTACTGCCGGCCGAGCTCGTACCAGGTGATCTGCTTCTCCTTGCGGAGCTCGGAGAGCGGCAGACCGCGGCCGACGTCGAACGGCTCGCCTGGCCGGGCCGCAGTGATCAGCTCGGTCTTGCGACCGTCCGCCTGGGCCTTGGACAGGTAGGACTCGGAGAACTCTCGCCCGGCGACCGTCCACCGGACCATCCACGGCTTGCGGCGATCCGGGCGGTGGCGGTGGTCCCAGAACATGCTCGGGCCCCACCCTGCCGAAGTGGAGCAGGGCCCGAAGTGCCGTCCTCTTGGGGGGCGAGCTCCCGTTCAGGCGTGGTCGGCGTGACCTTTCGGTCTTGCCCTCCGGACTGCCCAGGCGCCGGGTGCCTCGGCCCGATCTATCCCGGACCCCTTCGCCCTGGATACGGCTGTAGCCAGCCGTCCATGGGCGCATTTGTGCAGCTCAGAGCAGCCCCAAGAAGGCCCGTCTGTGTCGCCCCTGTCTCACTTGGTGCGACACCCACAACATAGACAACTCGCCTGGGCAGGTTAAGAGAGTCGGGTTTCTCGCGCCTGTTGGGCACCTCCCCTAGCATCGGTCCATGGCCCTAGACCCGGATGACTCTCGCCCCCCGTACCAGCAGGTCCGCGGCTCTCTGCGGGCCTCGATCCTCACGAAGCAGCCAGGGTTCGAGCCCGGCGACAAGCTCCCCTCCGGCCCCGAGCTGGCCAAGCACTTCGGCGTGGCGCGCGGCACGGTGGACAAGGCACTCGACCTGCTCCGCACCGAGGGGCTGATCGTCACCCGGCAGGGGAGCGGCTCCTTCGTTCGGGAGCGCACCTCCCGGCCGGTCGGGCTGCGGCCTCACCTTGAAGCCGCCTTCGAGCAGCAGCAGGTGACCCTCGACTTCGCCGGCTTCTCCAGCGAGACGCTGCACAACGCGCTCCAGGAGCCGCTCGACAAGGTCCGCTCCGGACGGCTGGCGCCGGAGTCCATCATGGTCCGGCTCCTGCTTCCGGACACCACGGCGCCCATGGCGGTGCCGGTCCTGGTCGACGGGCTCCAGGACGAGGCCGTACTCCGGCAGCGCGCCCGCAACATCGCCCTGACGAACGCCGGCGGCATCGCCTACTCGGTGGAGATGCTGGCCGAGCTGGGCCTGGTCCAGAAGGCGAGCGTCCAGGTCAAGGTGCACCGGGCGTCCAGCCTGTTCAAGCTGTACATCCTGAACCGGCAGGAGGCGTTCTTCGGCTTCCACCCGCTCCGCGAGCGCACCGTGGCGATCGATGACACCGACCACACCTTCTACGACGTGACCGGCAAGGACACCACCCTGTTCCACCACGCCGCCGGCCCGGACGACGCCTCGCTCGGATCGCAGTACGTCCAGCAGGCCCAGATGTGGTTCGACAGCGTGTGGAGCACGATCGCGTACGAGCGGCAGTCATGACCGCCACGCCTCAGTAACTCGCCGACGTGCTGCGGCCGGTGAAGTACGTGCTCCTCGATTTCGATGGCCCGGCGTGCTCGGTCTTCGCCAGCCTCCCCGCCCCGGAGGTCGCGCGCCGGCTCCGTGAGAACCTGCTCACCGCGGGCGAGCAGGTCCCGGCCGGGGCTGAGGAAGAGGGTGACCCGCTCGCCCTGCTCCGGCTGGTCGCGGACGCCCGCCCCAGCCTCGTGGCGAGCGCGGACGCCGCGCTGGCCGCACTGGAGACCGAAGCCGTCCAAGTCGCCAGCCCGACCCCGGGCGGAGAATCGGTTCTGCGCGCTTGCGTCCGTTCAGGCCGCCGGGTCTCGATCGTGAGCAACAACGCGGGCGCGGCTATCGAGGCCTACCTCGCCGAGCATGGTCTCAGCCGCTACGTGGTCGGCGTCTTCGGGCGTGCCCCGGGCACCCCCTCCTCCATGAAGCCGAACCCCCGTCTCCTGAACGACGCCATGAGAACCGCGAGTACTAGCCCAGGCAACTGCATCTTCATCGGCGATGCAAACCGGGATGTCGAGGCAGGGACTGCAGCAAGCATCCCCACTATCGGTTACGCCAACAAGCCGGGTAAGGAGGCGAAGCTGGCCGCTGCTGGCGCCGTCCTTGTGGTCGACTCGATGCAGCTCATCGCAAACGCTATGAGCTGACCGCCAAGACCCGCGACGGCCCGATCTGTGCACTGGGCCATCGCGGGAGTAGGTCGCAATACGACTACAGCAAGCGGCCAATAAAGGCCGGCGCCAAGATCCGGATGCGATCTTCTGGCACGTCTCCTGCAAGCGCGCTGACGGCCATGTCAACACCTGGAGTGGCAGCAGCACCGAACAGCTCGTGCAGCTTCTGCAGCCCGTCGGTGGCGGTCTTTCCGACCCGTTCATCCTCCTTAAGGGCAGCGAAGGCTGCAACCACACCTCGAACTGGCGTAGTCATCATGATGCGGAGGACGTCGCCCGCGTCCTTGTCCGTGAGACGATCCGGTCGAGCGTTGGCCTGCTTAAGGCGGTCGCTGATCTTGAATGCCTTAGCCACCAACAGTGCTGCGGGACCGGCGACGTTTACAGTGACGCTTCGAGCGTCCGCCGGATCAAGACTGCTGACAATCATCGGAGAGCGATCAAGGGCAGCAACCTCAAGGCCCTCGATCCACCGAGCGGACATGGGCCCGTGCGGGGGGACCTTTGCACTGCGCTTGCCGTTCTTGGGTGAGAGCTGCCTGGGGATCAGGAGATCCAGCTCCACCGGTACGACCTTGCCGCTGACATCCTCCGGTCGCTCCCACAACCCCGGCTGATCCTGATTCTTGAGCCTGAAGCCCGCCGCGCGAAGAGAATCGTCTAGGTGTGGTTCGTTGCCGAGAAGCATCGGATCGATACTCAGGTCACCGTCGGAGGTGAAGGGGGCATTGCTGATCGCCGCATCAGGGGTGCGGAGGTAGACGGCTTGGGCACCGACGATGGTGAGGGCTGGCAGATGATCAATCAGCGCAGTCAGGCCATCGAGAAGCACGCGCCGTGCAACTATGGTCAGCTGATGGGGGTCAACGCCTTCGGGGACCTTCGCCACGGTGCCTCACGTTCCTGAGAGTGCAGAGAGCCTGATCTTAGGGGCGCTGCCTGTTCCCGAGGTCAGAAATATTGAGAGCACGCCACTGCTTCTCATGCGTTGCCATGTACTCCAGCACAGCCTCCCCGGCAGCTGGCAGTCGGCCGGGTCCTGAGAGGCAGTCGAGGACAAGCTGACTCATGGCCACGCGCTGGATGCCTTCAACGACAGTTGCCCCGTCGAAGACCACTGGATCTGGCGCCTTCAGCAGTAGGACATCCGCGTTCTCATGCACGCTTAGCAAGCCGAGGTCATCAGCAAGCTCTTCAGAATCCAGCCATGGTGCCACATAGAGCATCAACTGCCCCCCAGCAACGATCGGGGCGATGCCATGAGCAGCCCAAGTCCCCGTCACGGCCACACCGTCACTCCCGGCTGGAGGAAGGTCAGAGATCCGTCGAAGCACTGCAGAGGTCCCGTTCGGGGCCAAGAACCCTGCATACGAGTTCGGTCGAAGTAGACTGCTGTGTTCGGCCCGCGCACGGAGCAAGTCGGGCCAGTCGACCTCTGTGATGACCCTGCCAGTGCGACGAATCAACAGCTGGTCTTCAAGGGCATCCAGCAGGCGAGAGACGTAAGCCAGGCTTAGGCTCGATGCCGTGGCCAGTTCCCCAGCTCGGTGTGGTGGGCGTACGTCGGCCAGGAGGCGAATCAGGCGGCTAGCCTTCGGCCCCGCAAGAGTGGTCTTGCTCTGCGACGGGGCGAGTGCACGGGGAGACCTTGTCGCTCCATCCGTCTGGACAACGATTGCAGGCCGCGCAACCCTGAGCGAGATGTTGCCAGTGAGGTCTAGATATCCGATGCCATGCTGCTTCAGCAGTTGCTGAGTCTTCGGCGACAACCACGGTGCCATGACCACGAGGTTGGTGTAGTGACTCAGCCGCCGAAGCAGTTCCACCTTGGGTACTAGGAGCTCTTCCACCATCCGAGGTGGTACTGAGTCCTTCACCTCCACTAGCAACTGGACGAGTGTGTTGTCCGTCTCGGACCTCACCTCGACTAGCGCATCAGGACCAGAGCCAGCCATCGAGCCAGCGATCGGCGTGATCACCCAGGCAGATCCGAGCAGGTCGGTCAGCATGCCCAGGCCCTGCCGCAATACGTTGTCAAGGGGCAGATCGTCGCGTTCCACCGTGGGCTCCTCGTTTGGGCCAGGACCTGAGAGAACTTGCCTACATGACTAACTTAACCAATTCAGTGAAGCTAGCGCTTCAGACAACTTCTTGCTCTTTGAGTGGTTGCTCGGGCTAAGGAAGCTTCGGTCTGAAGCAAGTGGAGCTACCCTCCTCCGGTCGAAGTGCACGAGCAAACGGCCTGGTCAGCATGCCAGCACGTACGCCAGCAGGCTGCCTGCGGAGAGTTGGTTGCGGAGGCTTCGCTCTGTTGCCTGGTGCACGGCGTCGGTAGGTTCTGGGCGGTGATTACTCAGATCGTCACGTTGGCAGGCGTCCTGCTGGGTGCGCTCACCTCGTTCGTGGCCACGGGGTGGGCGGAGCGGGTCAAGCACCGGCGGGTGCTGGCCACGCGGTGGGATGAGCGGAAGCTCGACACCTACGTGCAGTACGCGACCTGCGTGAAGGAGATCGCGGCGGTGGCCAAGCGGGCCGTCGACGCCGAGGCGGGGTCGACGGCGCGGGCGGAGTTCCTGGCCACGATGGAGCAGGCGGAGATCCGGCGGTCGGCGCTCTTCGAGACGCTCGTGCTGCTGGCGAGTCCGGCCGCGGTGGAGGCGGCGAAGGCGGTGAACGCCGCGCTGTGGGAGACCGAGATCGCGGCCCGCGGGCACGCCGGCGTGCCCGACGGTGCCGTTCTGATCGAGTTGCTCAACGCCTACCACTCGCAAGCCCGGCTCGACCTCGGCGTCGGCAACCCGACCGGCGGAACGTGATCGGAAACACAGAAGGGCCGGGCTCGGGCAGCGGAGACGCTGC